>JACCZN010000007.1 GCA_013695915.1 Rubrobacter sp. | reverse complement strand
GAGCCACGCCGCCGCCCGGCACGATACCCTCTTCGAGGGCGGCGCGGGTCGCGGAGAGGGCGTCCTCCACGCGGTGCTTCTTCTCCTTGAGCTCCGTCTCGGTAGCGGCACCGACCTTGATGACGGCCACGCCGCCGGAGAGCTTGGCGAGCCGCTCCTGGAGCTTCTCCCGGTCGAAGTCCGAGTCCGTGTTGTCGAGCTCGCCCTTGATCTGGTTGATCCGGCCCTTGATGGACTCGGCGTCGCCCGCACCGTCTACCACGGTGGTGCCGTCCTTGGTGATGACGACCTTCCGGGCGCGGCCGAGCTGGTTCATCTGGGTGTTCTCCAGCTTGAGGCCGAGCTCCTCGGTGATGACCTCGCCGCCGGTGAGGACCGCGATGTCCTCCATCATCCTCTTGCGCCGATCACCGAAGCCCGGAGCCTTGACGGCGGCGGCGTTGAAGGTGCCGCGGAGCTTGTTGACGATCAGGGTGGCGAGCGCCTCGCCCTCCACGTCCTCGGAGATTATGAGCAGCGGACGGCTCTGCTGCATGACCTGGTTCAGGACGTTTATCACGTCCTGGACGTTCCCGATCTTCTGGTTGGCGATCAGGATGTAGGGGTCGTCGAGGACGGCCTCCATGCGCTCCTGGTCGGTGACGAAGTATGGGGAGAGGTAGCCCTTGTCGAACTGCATGCCCTCGGTGAACTCGAGGTCCATGCCGAAGGTGTTGGACTCCTCGACGTTTACAACGCCGTCCTTGCCGACCTTGTCGATGGCCTCGGAGATCACGTTGCCGATCTCGTCGGACCGGGCCGAGATAGCGCCCACGCGGGAGATCTCGTCCTTGTCGGAGATCTCCGTGGCCTGAGCGCTTATGGCCTCGACCGCGCTGTTGACGGCCTTGTCGATGCCGGTCCGCAGGATCACCGGGTTCGCGCCGGCGGCAACGTTCTTGAGGCCCTCGCGGACGATTATCTGCGCGAGGAGCGTCGCCGTGGTCGTGCCGTCACCGGCGACGTCGTTGGTCTTGGTCGCGACCTCCTTGACGAGCTGCGCGCCCTGGTTCTCGAAGATGTCCTCGAGCTCGATCTCCCGGGCAATGGTTACGCCGTCGTTGGTGATGGTCGGCGAACCGAACTTCTTATCCAGTACTACGTACTGGCCCTTGGGCCCGAGCGTTACCCTCACCGCATCGGCGAGCTTGTTTACGCCGCCTTCGAGCGCCTTGCGGGCGTCGGTGTTGAACTTTAGCTCTTTGTGAGCCACCCTGTGTCCTCCTCTGCTAGACTTTCAGGTCTGCGCTTGTCCATCCTGGCACTCACCTGACGGGAGTGCCAACACGGGAGTATATTCCGGGGAGCGATAGAATTCAATCGTGAGGGTTTTCCGTACAGACCGGCTGCCGAGCCTCAGCCGCGTGCCGAAGGAGTTGGGCCGCGAGGAGCGGTTCTGCGAGCGTTGCGGGGCCGAGACGGTGCACATCCTGTACCGGGTGCCGAAGAAGGTGATGGTGGTCTACGTTAAGAACCACCCGAACAACCTGCACGCCACCTGCATCGCGTGCGCTCACAGCGAGGTCCTGACGGGCGAGGAGCGGGGCCGTATCCTGGCTCCCCCGCAACAGGAGGACTCCTTCAAGGGCTAGCGCCCGCCCGCAACACCCCGGGCTAGATGCTGCGGGCGTTGAGGTCGAGGTACTCCGGGTAGGGGACCCGGGGCGTGTAGAGGGCGGCGGCCCCGATCATGGCGGCGTTGTCGGTGCAGAGGTCTGGCGAGGGTATTACGAGCCTGGTGCCGGACGCGTGGCAGGCCTCGCCGAGCCTGCGGCGCAGGGGAGCGTTGGCGGCGACCCCGCCAGCGACCACCAGCGTGGAGGCGCCCTCCCTCTCGACCGCCCGGAGCAGCTTGCGCGAGAGCGCCTCTACCACGGCGGCCTCGTAGCCAGCGGCGAGGTCTGGCAACGCCTCACGGACCTGTACCTCGTCCAGCTCTTTCAGCCTGTAGAGCAGGCTCGTCTTGAGGCCGGAGAAGCTGAAGTCGAGGCTGTCCTTCTGCATCAGGGCTATGGGGAACTCGTAGCGGCCGGGGTCTCCGGAGGCGGCGGCCTTCGAGAGCGCCGGTCCGCCGGGGAACCCGAGGCCGAGCATCCGGGCTCCCTTGTCGAGGGCCTCCCCGGCGGCGTCGTCGAGGGTCTTCCCGAGCAGGTGCAGGCCGTGGTCCCCGTCCACGGAGTAGAGTGCCGTATGACCCCCGGAGGCGATGCCCGCGATGAACGGGGGCTCGAGGTCCGGGTCGGTCAGGTAAGCCGCCGCCACGTGGCCTTCCAGGTGGTCAACGGGAATTAGCGGTAGGCCGCGGGCGTAGGCGAGGCCCTTCGCCGCGGAGAGGCCGACGAGCAGAGCCCCTATAAGGCCGGGTCGGACCGTTACGGCGATGCTCTCTATATCGTCCAGGGTGACGCCCGCCTCTGAGAGGGCGGCCTCTACGACGCCGTCGAGGCGTTCGAGGTGGGCGCGGGAGGCTACCTCGGGGACGACGCCGCCGTAGCGGGCGTGCTCGGTCTGGGTGTGGACGACGTTGGAGAGGGCCCGGCGGCCCCCGGAGCCGTCAGCGACGCTGTCGGCAACGACCGCAGCGCAGGTGTCGTCGCAGGAGGTCTCGATGGCGAGTATCACGGTGCTTTTATACCGCACGGCGGGCACGGTTTCCGGGTGGGGTTCCTGCGCTCCGGGTCGAGCGGGGCCTGTGGTATGCCGCCCGGTCCGGGCGCGACGGTATACTATGAGCCGATATGAGGTCTTTCTCCCTGATGTTCGTCGCGATCGCGCTGGTCATGCTGGGGATGTTCGTGATCTACCTGCTACAGGGACCGGTGGACCCGGTGATCGCGGTCGCCCTGTTCGTGAGCTTCCTGGCCTGCCTCGTACCCTCCCTCTACCTGCTCAAGCCTTTCGAGTCCCGCGAGCGCTACCGGGAGCGGCGGGAGCAGCGGCGGCGGAAGAGCTCCCTCAACAGCTCCGCCGGGGACTCTACGGAAGGTCATCCTCCGGACGAAGGCCGTCCTCCGGATGGAGGTCGAGGGTCATGAGCAGCGCGTCCTCGTTGCCGTAGTACCTGGGGCGGCGTCCGGTCTCCCGGAAACCGAAGGACTCATAGAGAGCGCGGGCCGCGACGTTGCTCGGGCGCACCTCGAGGTAGACCCGGCTCGCGCTGGCGTACTCGGAGATGGCGGCCTCTATGAGGGTGCGGGCGATGCCCCGGCGGCGGTACTCCGCCCGGACGGCGATGGTCACGATGTGTAGCTCTCCGGCGGTGTGCTTTATCCCGATGTAGCCCGCGACGCCCTCCGGTCCCTCGGCGACCAGGTAGGTGCCGAACGGGCTCCGGAGCTCCTCCCGCCATACGCCCTCGCTCCAGGGCCTCTCCAGGCTCTCCGCGTCTATCTGCCGGACCTCCGGGAGGTCCTCCCGGCGCAGCGGGCGGACCCGGGTCTTCTCCGGACCCCTCAAGAGCTACCCCGGGCGCCGGACCAGGGGTTCAGGTCCCGGCGCACCTCGGCGTCCGGCTCCCGGACGTAGATGGGGACCAGCTTCCCGGCGGGCATGGGCGCGAGGTCCGCGGAGAGCACGTGCCCCGTCGCCGTGACCCGGTGCAGCGGCGAGGCGTCGGGCGGTATATGACCGAGACGCGAGAGCTCCGCCCGGTAACGCACCGCCCCGTCCCCGACCACGAGGGTCTCCCGCCCCGGCTCTCCCCCGGCGGCGAGCTCGCCGGGCACCGAGCAGGAGATCCCTCCTTCCCCTACCGGCGAGGCCAGGGAGCCCGGGCCACGGAAGCGCCGGGCGAAGACCTGGCCCCTGCGGGCGTCGATCACGGCGAGCACCTCGGTGCCGAAGCCACCGGTGGAGCCGTAGAGCGCCGGGGCGGCGAGGGCGGCGAGGGTCGAGTTCTTGGTTAGGCGCGCGCCGGGCTGGCCGAAGGCGAGGCCCCGGGCCACGGCGGCCGCTATCCGGATGCCGGTAAAGGTGCCGGGACCGACCCCGACGAGCACGCGCTCCACCTCTTCGAGGCCGCAGCCGGAGAACCGGAGGACGTCGTGGACGGCGGGCAGCAGGGACTCCGAGGCTCCGCGGGAGCCCTGCCGGGAGCCCTGCACGGAGACCTCGGCCAGGACCTCCCGCCCCCCGTCCGCGTCCGCGCGGGCCAGGCCCACGGCGACCACCGGCGTCGAGGCGTCGAGCGCGAGTATCAGCACCGGAGGTCTCTAGCCAGGCACTCCGCCGCGGGTCCCCACAGGCGCACCCGGCGGGTCGCCGGTGTCTCGTGGGAGAGCTCTACCACCGTCGGGTCTTCCAGGAGCGAGATCGCCGGTTCGGCCCACTCGATGAACGTTACCGAGGCGGGGTCCAGGTACTCCTCGAGGTCCAGCGAGTCCCGCATGTCGAGGCCTTCGAGGCGGTAGAGGTCGAGGTGGTTTACCGGGCAGGGCTCCCCGTTCACCGTTCCCTCGTAGCCGCGGGCGAGCTGGTAGGTCGGGCTCGTCACCTCCTCCTCGACGCCTAGGCGGTGCGCGGCGGCCCGCACGAAGGTGGTCTTCCCGGTCCCGACCTCGCCCGCGAGCACCACGACGTCACCCGGCGCGAGCAGGGCGGCGAGCTCCGCGGCCAGGGTGCGGAGGGCGGATGCATCGAGCCCTTCCCGCTCTACGTTCGCCGGTCCCACCAGGTTCCCGCGGGGCTCCTAGAAGAGGCCCGGCTGCAGGGTCTCGCGTTCGGCGGCCGGGTCCTGGGGGACGTTCAGCGTCCCGTAGGTGGTCGGGCGGGCGGCGGCGAGCAACTCGGGCAGCCGGGAGAAGTCCGAGAGGAGCAGCGCCCGGTCGGCCGGGGTGTACAGGGCGCGGGAGAGCGGGAGCGTCGGGAAGACGAGCCGCCCGTCGAGCGGTATGGCACGGCCCCGGATGCGGGAGACCGGCTCCTTGCGGCCGGTGAGGACCCGGCTCGCAAGGTCCCCGAGCGCTACGACCACCTTCGGGTCTACCGCAGAGAGCTGGGACATGAGGTAGGGTCGGCAGGAGTTGATCTCGCCGGGCTTCGGGCTCCGGGGCGGGCTCTGCGGGGGTCGGCACTTGACCAGCGTGGTGAGGTAGGCCTTCTCCCGGTCCAGGCCCAGCGAGGAGAGCAGGTGCCCGAGCAACATGCCGGAGCCCCCCTGGAAAGGCTTCCCGGCCCGGTCCTCGTTCGGGCCCGGGGCCTCCCCGACCACGAAGAGCTCCGCGTTCAGGGGGCCTTCGCCGAACACGACCTGTGTCCGGCCGTGGCACAGGCCGCACCTGCGGCAGCCCAGGGCCTCTTTCTGGGCCTCCGCGAAGTCCACGGGCGTTAGTACTCCTCGCTCTCCGGCAGCAGCAGGCCCATCAGGAGGTAGACAATACCGGCGGCTATGGGCCCGACCATCGGGACCAGGATAACTATCGCCACGACACCCAGACGCACCAGGTTCGGGCTTATGCCCGTCTGACGGCCGATGCCGCCGCAGACGCCGAAGATCCAGCGGTCGCTCTTGGATCTCGTCAGGTTCATGAGCACCTCCAGTGGTTCCGGGACGGAGGGTAGCGTCCGTCCGATGGTCCGGCCGTCTCCCTGATACCCTCCCGGAGGAGCCGCCGACGGCGGGATTCTATCATGGTCCATCCTTCCTCTCGCCTCCCGCTCCCGGCCGGAGGCGCTCCACCACGACGTTGTCTATGAGGCGGGTCTTGCCGACGCGCGCCGCGCAGGAGAGCAGCACCTCCCGGGTCTCGGGACCGACCGGCCCCAGAGAGCCCGCCTCGTCGGCCGAGACGTACTCGAGCTCGACGAGCGGCTCTCCCCGGAGCTCCCGCTCCACGAGGGCGCGGAGCGCGCCGGCATCGAAGCCGCCGGTCTCGCGCTCGGCCCGGCGGGCGGCGTCCCGGGCGGCGAAGAGCGCCCGCGGTATGGCGGCGGCCGCGGCCCGCTCCTCCTCGTCGAGGTAGGCGTTGCGGGAGCTCATCGCGAGCCCGTCCTCCTCGCGGACGGTCGGGCAGATGACGAGGCGTGCGGGGAAGCCGAGGTCGGCCATCATGCGCCGGACCAGGACGGCCTGCTGGGCGTCTTTCTGGCCCATGTACATCCTGTCGGGGCCCACGATGTTCAGGAGCCTGGCGAGCACGGTCGCCACGCCGGCGAAGTGTCCCGGCCGGGACCGTCCCTCCAGGAGGTCCTCGAGCCCCCGCACCCGGACCTCCGTGGAGAAGCCCTCCGGGTACATCTCGGAGGCGTCCGGCACGAAGACGGCGTCCACCCCCGCCTCCCGCGCCAGCCTCAGGTCCCTCTCCGGGTCCCGGGGGTAGAGGTCGAGGTCCTCTTCGGGACCGAACTGCAGAGGGTTCAGGAAGATAGAGAGCACGACCACCCGGCACTCCTCCCGCGCCCGCCGCAGGAGCGAGAGGTGGCCCTCGTGGAGGTAGCCGAGGGTCGGCACGAAGCCGACCGGCCCCCCGGGCCGGAACCCCCTCATCTGACCTATGTCGTACAGCACCCGCGGCTCGCCGCCCATAAGGGGATTGTCGCCGGTAACCCCGCTCAAATCCACCACCCGCCGGGTGGTATGTCGGGGCCGCAGCGGGATGCCGCCTGCGGAGGCGAGACGTTGTCGTTATGATCTTTAGCGTCGGGGGCTGCGTAATAGCTTGTACGTTACCAGACCATAACCCGGGAGAGTACACATGGGGAACCTGTTCGATAAGTTCGACCGGCTGGACACCAGCCTCAACCGCTGGTTGGTCGCCAACAGCATCGCGATACTGCGCGTAAGCCTGGGTCTTATCTTCCTGGCGTTCGGCGCGATGAAGTTCTTCCCGGGTCTCAGCCCGATCGAGGACCTGGCGACGCAGACGACGACCGCCCTGACCTTCGGGCTGGTCCCGCCGGCCGTGGGGCTCGTGATGATCGCCGTGATGGAGTGCGTCATCGGCCTGTTGTTCGTGACGGGCAGGTTCCTGCGCGTGGGAGTTTGGCTCCTGGGGGCGCAGATGCTGGGGGCGATGTCACCCCTGATGCTGTTCCCCGGCGAGCTATTCACCGGCCCCCTGTACACGCCGACGCTGGCGGCGCAGTACATCGTAAAAGACATCGTGCTGGTGGCCGCGGCCCTGGTGATCGCCGCTACCTGGACGGGGGCGCGCATCGTAGCCGAGCCGAGGAGCATGAGGAGCACCCTGCCAGTCAAAGTAGCACCCCGCGTGTACGGTGCCACCAGGTCCGAAAACCGCAGCGCCTCCGAACGTGTCCGCCGGTCCGAGGACTACAGGAACTATGCCGGTGCCAGGGACCGTGGGGACCCTCCCGGCGAGTAGAGCAGAGACCCCCGGCTCTCTACGGGAGGCCGGAGACGTGATCCAGGGCTTCGGCGGTGCCGAGGCCCCGGGATTCGAGGAGACGGATCCGGCTCGCAGCGTACCCGGCCTCGGCGCCGTCGGGGGCGGGCAGCCCGAGCTTCCCGGCGAGCCCCGCGTAGTTCGGGACGGGGTACGGGCCACCCTCGCGGCTCCGCGTCAGGAACTCCAGGCAGAGCTCGCGGTGACGCTCGACGTGCTCGGGCTTCAGGCGCTCTCCCCGGGCGGCCAGACGGTCGGCCCACGAGAGGACCGCCAGCTCCCCGGCAAAGGGCCCGACCGCTCTGACGAGGCGGTCGGGCGGGTAGTCCGAGTGGGAATTTGACATAAAGCCGATCTTGAGGTGCAGGGCCGTGACCGTGGCCGCGAGGTCCGTAACCCCGGCGGAGAGCCCGAGACGGCGGCAGATGCGGTAGGAGAGACCCGCCCCCAGGGAGTCGTGGGCCACGAAGAGCACCCGCTCCTCGACCTGTCCCCGCGTCACGGGCTTCGCGATGTCGTGCAGCAGCCCGGCGACGCGCAGCGCCTCGCGGCGCTCCTCGCTCACGCGGGCCCCGATACGGTCCTCCGCGAGCTCCTCCTCCACCCCCCGGACGGTCTCGAGGATGTGGCCGAAGACGTCCAGGTGGTGGAAAGGGCCCTGCGCGAGCCCCCGGGCCAAGCCGAGCTCCGGCACCAGCGCGAGGATCGCGCCGACGTCCTGCGGAGGAGCGAGCGCCTCCTCCAGCGTACCGGGAACCGGCTCCATCTCCTAGCGCCTGCGGCGGGCCTTCTTGCGGCGGCTCGTGTTCGGGTTGAGCTGGCCCTTGAACTGGCCGGGCTCCTCGCCCTCCTCCTCGACCTCTTCGACCGGCCCGCCAGACTTCTTCGGGGACTTGCCCTTCTTCTGCGCCTGCAGCTCCTCGGCCCTGCGGGCCCTGCGGCGCTCGGTGAAGGCCGAGAACAGGGTGAAGAGGAAGAAGAAGAGGACGGCGTTGATCAGGAGGAACGGTACCTCCTCCGGGAACTCGATACCGAAGGTCCCCGGGAACGCCACGTTCATTATGTAGACGAGCCCCAGCCAGAATAAGGTAAAGATAGCCGCCCGTCGAAAGGCCCCTCTCCAGTTAAGATCGCTCATTCTCTAAGTAGCTCCTCTCGACGCGCCGCGGGTTGATTCCGGTGGTGATCTCGTAGTTTATCGTACCGGCGCGGCTTCCTAGCTCTTCGGCCGCCACGCACTCCTCGCCCTGTACGCCGAGCAGCACGACCTCGTCCCCGACCTCGACCTCCCGGTCTACCCCGAAGACCGCGGCGTCCATGGTCACCCGCCCGAGGAGCGGCCGCCGCTCACCCCGGACGAGCGCCTCGGCCCCGCCCGACAGCGTCCTGCGGTACCCCTCGGCGTACCCCACGGGCACCGTCGCAGCGTACATCGGCCCCGGGGCCCGGAAGGTCAGGCCGTAGGAGACCCCGTCGCCGGGCTGTAGCCTGCGGACGGCCGCGACGTAGCTCCGGAGGCTCAGCGCCGGTCGCAGCCCCTCCGACGCCGGGTCACCGTGGTCTCCCCCCGGGTGCAGCCCGTAGACCGCCACGCCGGGCCGCACGAGGTCGTAGTGGGAGCGAGGGTGCCAGAGGGTGCCCGCGGAGTTGGCCGCGTGTACGGTGAGGCCCCCGAGAGGATGGCCTGCGAGCACCCGGTCGAAGACGTCGAGCTGGCGGCGGGTGGCCCCGGGGTCCGAGTCCGCCGAGGCCAGGTGCGTGTAGATACCGGAGAGGCTCCCGCCGAGTACCCTGCGGGCCTCCCCCACCTCCTCCGGAGCGACCCCCCAGCGGTTCATACCGGTGTTGACCTTGAGGTGTACCTTCAGGTCGGGGTAACGAGCGGCGAGCCGGGCGCTCGGGAGCGAGTGGGCCGTGACCGTGAGCCGGTGCTCCCCCGCGAGGGCGAGCTTTTCGGGCAGCAGGTCGGTAAAGACCAGTACGGGGGCGTCTATCCCGGCCTGCCGGAGCTCGGCGCCTTCCTCGGCGGTCACGACGGCCAGGGAGCCGGCCCCGGCTTCGAGGGCGGCGCGGGCGACCTCCACGGAGCCGTGCCCGTAAGCATCGGCCTTCACCACGACCATGAGCCGGGAGCCCGTAGCGCGCCGGAGAAGGGTGCGGACGTTGTGCCGGACCTCGCCGAGGTCGACCTCGGCGAGGGTGCGGCCGCCCGTCCGGAGGTCCGACTGCGTCACTGCCGGGGGTTCAGGAGGTGGAGCGTGAGGATGTCTATGCGGGAGATGACGCCCGCGAGGCTCTCATCCGCCATGACGGGCAGTATCTTCAAGCCCTGCTCCGCCATGATAGTGGCCGTCTCGGGCAGCGGGGTCTCGGGCGTGACCGTCACCGGGTTCTCCGTCATGACCTCCCGGACCGTGACCCCGGCGCTCTTGAGGGCCTCCTCGCGGTACTCCTCCCAGTTCCCGAGCGGTACGACGCCGCCGAGGATCTCCAGGAAGCCCGGGGAGTGGACCTCCGCGTCCTGGAATATGAGGTCACCCTCGGTGACTATCCCGAGCAACTCGCCCTCCTCCACCACCGGCGAGCCCGAGATGCGGCGCTCGGCAAAGAGCCGTATAGCATCCTCGACCGCGCTGTCCGGCCCCAGGACGGGCCACTCGGTGTGCATGACGTCCCTCACCACAAGCTCCCGGATATCTTGCCGATCCAAAGCCCCGCACCCCCTCTATACCGCTCTACGATCCACGACCTCACCCCGGATACTACCCCAGATCCCGCGGGCGATACCCGGACCGGTCCCGGGACCTACAGTAGCTCGCCGAGGGCTCCGGGCAGGTGGGGGAGCAGGTCGGTGGCGGTGAGGCTCTCCGCGGGCCAGCCGGTCTCCTCCAGCCACAGCTCCGACGCCCGTCCGTGGGCCCAGGCTCCGGCGCACGCCGCGCCGTAGGGGTCCATCCCGCGCGAGAGGAGAGCCCCGATCACGCCGGTCAGGACGTCCCCCGTGCCCGCGGTCGCGAGCGCCACGCCCCCCGCCCGGACCACCGCCGTCCGCCCGCCCTCCGCAACGAGGGTGTCCGCACCCTTGAGGAGGACGGTGCAACCGTGCTCCTCCGCCGCCCTCCGGGCGTGGTGGAGCCTGCGGCCCGAGACCTCACCGGCACCCACCCCGAGCAGGCGGCCCAGCTCCCCGGCGTGGGGCGTCATTACGGCCGGGGCCGACCTCCGCAGGAGCGCACCCGAGCCCGCGAGGCTCGTGACGGCGTCGGCGTCCAGGAGCACGGGAAGGTCCGTGCCGGTCAGGAGACCCTCCACCAGCTCCCTGCCGCCGGGTCCGATGCCGGGCCCGACCGCCAGGGCCGAGGCCTGTTCCGCCCGCTCCAGGACGTGCTCCGCGGCGCCCTCCCCGAAGTACCCCTCCTCGCTCTCCGGCGCCCCGGAGACGATGGCCTCCGTAAGCTCCAGGTCCGCGCCGAGAGCCGCGCCGGAAGGGATCGCGAGGAACACTATGCCGCAACCCGCCCTCTGGGCACCCTTCACGGCCATAACGGCGGCCCCGGTCATCTGCCGGGCACCGGCCACGACCAGCAGCGAGCCCGCGGAGTACTTGTGGGCCGGTCCTCTCGTGCGCGGCACGACACCCCGGAGGGAGTCCCCGTCCACGCCCTCCACGGAGGGCTCGACATCCGCCTCCTGCGGGAGGCCGATGTCCACCGCCACGACCTCCCCGGCGTGCTCCAGGCCCGGCGAGACGGCGCACCCGACCTTGACCGCGTGCCCGCAGACGGTGAGGTCCGCCCGGACCGCCGCCCCCGCGACCTCGCCCGTCGAGCCGTCCACGCCCGAGGGGACGTCCACGGAGACCACGGGGGCCGGTGAGCCGTTTATCCCCTCCACGAGCCGCGCCACGTCCTCCCGCACCGCACCGCGGAAGCCGGTCCCGAGCAGGGCGTCCACGACGAGGTCTGTGCGTTCCAGCTCCGCGTCCAGGTCTTTGGGGCCTATTACCTCCACGCAGAGGTTCCGGAGCACCGCGAGGTTGACCTCCGGGTCCCCGGAGTACTCGTCCTTCGTTGGGAGCACGGCTACCCCGACCCCGGCCCGGTGGAGCTCGCGGGCTATGACGAAGCCGTCCCCGCCGTTGTTGCCGCCCCCGCAGACCACCAGGGCGCGGCGGGCCCTGAAGCGCTCCAGGGCCGCGCGGGCCATGCCGACGCTGGCGCGTTCCATCAGGATACCGCCCGGTATGCCGAGCTCCTGGGCGCCGTTGTCCGCCCGGGACATCTCGTCGGCGGTAAAGAGCTTCAGGTAGTCTCTCCGGGCAGCGGTTGGTGCTGCTGTCGGCCGCGACGGATCGTACAGACGGCCACGGCCGAGAGCTCGGAGTGGGTCAGGGAGATGGAGATCTCCTCCTCTTTGATACCCAGCCGCTCGGCGAACTTCTTGATCTTGCCCATCAGCCGGGCCGTGGGGGCGCGCCGGCGCTGGCGGATGACCTCGACACCGTTCCACTGTATGAGGCCGCACCCGAGGGCCTTGCAGACGGCCTCCTTGGCGGCCCAGCGGACGGCGTAGTGGCGCTCGAAGAAACGGAACTTCTCGCAGTAGGAGATCTCATCCTCCGTAAAGAGCCGCTGGCGGATGCGGGGCGTGCGTTCGAGGGCGAACTTCATCCGCTCGCAGTCCACGACGTCCACCCCGACCTCCGGCACGACAAAGTCGTTCATGGATCTATCCACCCTCGATCACGGGGCACATGTTACGCTAGATACGCCTCCGGGAAAAGGGCTTATCATGTGTCTCATGGACGCGGTGATTATCGGGAACCGGAGGGCCGGGGGCGCGGGCGACGAGGACCGTCTGAAGCGTTGCGCGGCGGTCCTGCGCGAGCACGGCGTGGAGGCCGAGGTGTGGGCCACGGAGTACCCGGAGCACGCCACGGAGCTCGCCACCCGCGCCGGGGAACGTCTCGTGATAGCCGCCGGCGGCGACGGCACGGTGAACGAGGTCGTGAACGGCATCTCCGGCGACGCCACCCTGGCCGTCCTCCCGCTCGGCACGGCGAACGTCCTGGCCCGGGAGATCGGCATGCCCCGCAAGACGGAGAATGCCTGCCGCAGGATAGCGGCCGGTGAGACCTTCCGGATGGACCTCGGCATCGCCACCAGCAGAGACGGCACCGAGCGCCGCTTTACCTGCATGGCCGGTATCGGCTTCGACGCCAACGTGGTAAAGGAGGTCAACCCGGGCCTGAAGAAGCGCCTGAAGAGCGCGGCCTTCCCACTGGCGGCCTTCAAGGTCTACCTGGAGAGCGACCTCCCAACCCTCAACCTCCACTACGGAGACGAGGTCTACCGGACGCAGTTCGCCGTCGTCGCAAACTCCCACTACTACGGGGGCGAGTTCCAGATGCTCAGGGAGGGCTCGCTCACCAGCGGTGAGCTGGAGGTAGTCCTGATCGAACGCGTCAGCCTCCTCCTCCGGCCGGACCTCATGGCCCGCATCCTCTCCCGCAGGCCCCTGACGGGCTCCCTGAAGTCCTTCTCCACGACGGAGTTCACGGCCCGCGCCCCCGGAGCCCACGTCCCCGTCCAGCTCGACGGCGAGGTCTGGGGCCGCCTGCCGATGACCTTCCGCGTAGCCCCCGCGGCCCTGAAGATCGTCCGGTAGCCCCGGACCACGGTACGGACGAACAGGAGCCTCTTCACACCTTCAGTGGGCGCTCCGGTCGGAGAGCAGGGCCTGCACGGTGCGGGCCAGGATCACCAGGTCCATCCAGATGGACCAGTTGCGGACGTAGTACGTGTCGAGGCCCACCCTGTCGGAGAAGCTGGTGGAGCTGCGCCTGCGCACCTGCCAGAGCCCCGTAATGCCCGGGGGGACCCGCAGGATCTCGCCCTGCGCAATACCTATCTCCGCGGACTCCCGGACCAGGTACGGCCGCGGACCGACCAGGCTCATCTCTCCGCGGAGGACGTTCCAGAGCTGGGGGAGCTCGTCCAGGCTCGTCTTGCGCAGGAGCCGGCCGGTAGCGGTGACCCGGGGGTCGCGTTGCAGCTTGTGGTACTTGCCGTACTCCTCCCTGAGCTCCGGGTCCTCCTCGAGCATCTTCTGCAGCACGGCCTCCGCGTCGGGGAGCATGGTGCGAAACTTCAGGCAGGGGAACGCCCGGCCATCCTTGCCCATCCTGCGGTCCCCATAGAAGATAGGCCGCCCGGCATCGAGCCACACCAGCAGGGCGAGCACCGCGAGCACCGGCAGCACGAAGAGCCCGGTAGAGGCGGTAGCCAGGAGGTCCAGCGCCCGCTTCACGCGGCGGACGGAAGGGTCGAGGAGGTTGTGCTTTATCTCCACCCCGAAGGTCCCGGAGAAGTCCCTGACGGCCACCGCGGAATTTACGACGCCGCTGAGGTCCGGGATCACGGTGACGTGCCGGAAGGTGTAGCTCGCCAGGTTGATCAGGCGCCCCAGGTCCTCCCGGCCGGAGCTGGGCATGGCGAACATGACGGTGTCGAGGCCGTGCTTGCGAGAGAGGCCCACCGCCCCGGCCAGAGACCGGTCTCCGGGGCCCTCGAAGAGGACCACGGGCCTCAGGCCCATGCCCCACTCTTCTTCCAGCACCTCCACCAACCGCGCGCCCGCCTCGTCGGAGCTCAGAATCACCACCGGCTTGCCCCACAGCTCGGCCCTCCTTAGCACCCACTTGACGAACTGCCGCGTCAACGGCCCGAACACCAGTAGCCCGGCGAAGCCCAGGACCAGCGTGAGCCTGGAGACGAGGCCTCCGACCTGCAGGAAGAATGCGAAGACCACGCTGCCTCCGGCGGCCGCCAGTAGAGCATAGGTCTGCAGGCGCAACTCCTCTACCCGCGAGAGCCCGTGACCGGGGTACAGCCCCGCGAGAGCCCGCAGTCCCAGCCAGGCCAGCATCCCGGGCACGACCACCGTCGCGGTAGCCCCCGAGGGAGGACTGCCGATCAGGAGGTCGCGCAACGCGACCGCCACCCACCAGACGAGCAGCGCGAGGACTATGTCCGAGTAGAGCAACGTCGCCCGGACCATCTGGCCCCTCCAGAACTCGACGCGCCAGCCCGGAAGCCCCGCCGACCCGGCGGCAGAGCCGACGAACACGCCGGTGGAAGCCCGGTACTCCGTATCGGTGGCACCGTGCAGAGACCCACCCCTTCCGCCGCTTCCAACGCTTACCCTTCAGGGAGGAACATAAGCAACAGATAGGAGAGATACATCGGCCAGGTGGCCAATCACCGGTAACGGGGCCGCGAATCCCCGGCGGCGCGCGGCCTCGCAAGGGCATCCACCGGTGGTTGCTACCCTACGGCGGTCTCCGCTCTCTTATACGGAATCCGGTTGACTACTTCGCGGCTTTCGTAGTTCGGGAGTCGTATTTGTCTTTTCCGACTCCCGACTCCCGAAGCGAGCGGAGCGACGCGCCTCTCGACTCCCGGGCCCACCAGAGATGGCATCATTTACCCGGATTCCGTATCAACCCAGGCTGCCCG
>JACCZN010000005.1 GCA_013695915.1 Rubrobacter sp. | reverse complement strand
GTCCTGCCACCCATAAGCTCTCTCTCCCCGGAACAAGCCGCCTATTACTTCCTCTCCGGCTACACCGCCAAGCTCGCCGGTACCGAGGCCGACATGGAGAACGAGGTCGAGGCGACCTTCTCGACCTGCTTCGGCTCTCCCTTCCTGCCGCTGCCGCCGACGACCTACTCCACCATGCTCTCCGAGAGGCTCCGCAGCCACGGGAGCCAGTGCTACCTGATCAACACCGGCTGGTCCGGCGGACCGTACGGTACCGGAAGCCGCATAGACATCACCGCCACCCGGGAGATGGTCCGGGCCGTCATAGACGGCAAGATGGACCGCGCCGAGACCTACGCCGACCCCTTCTTCGGCCTCAACGTGCCGAAGGAGGTGCCCGGGGTACCCACGGAGATACTCGATCCCCGCAAGACCTGGGACGACAAGGACGCTTACGGTCAGCAGGCCCGGAAGCTCGCAGGTCTCTTCCGGGAGAACTTCACCAAGTTCGAGGCCGAGGTAGACAGGAGCGTCCTGGAGGCCGGACCGCAAGCCTAGCCGCAGACCACGCCACACTCGGCCGCCGCGTCTACCGAACGCGGTGGCCTCCCTTTTGCCGGTGAGTCAGAATCTGTGATTTAGACTTGATCTTTGTTTGGGGATAATCCACGCTGCGTATCTGACGGACGGCGGCGAGAGGAGGGGGATAGGGGGCTTCACGAGCTCGCGAGACCGCAGGACTCACTATACCAGAGCTGGTTACAGGGCTCTGGGAATCGACTCTAGAGAGACAGGAGGGAAATGTACCTTCGAATAGACAAGCTGCAGTTCGAGCTGCCGATGCCGGAGCAGCCGGCGCCCGAGGCGGCCAACGCGGTTCAGGATCTGCTGGGCGGGCGCTTCGGCGAGATGTCCACGCTCATGAACTACACTTATCAGTCCTTCAACTTCCGGGGCCGGACCAAGGTCAAGCCGTACTACGACCTGATCGCCAACATCGCCACCGAGGAGCTCGGGCACATAGAGATGGTGGCGGCCACGATCAATAACATGCTCACCGGCGCGCCAAAGGAGGGCACGAACGACGGGAAGATAGACCCGACGGACACTCCGCTCTCCAGCGTCCTCGGGGTCGGCAACCCCCACCACTTCGGTAACAACGGCGGATCCGCCCTCGTCAGCAACGCCCTCGGGCAGCCGTGGCAGGGCGACTTCGTCTTCAACTCCGGGGATCTCGTGCTGGACCTCCTGCACAACTTCTTCCTCGAGAGCGGGGCGAGGATGGGGAAGATCCGGGTCTACGAGATGACCGATCACCCCACGGCCCGGGCCATGCTCGGCTACCTGCTCGTGCGCGGCGGCGTCCACCAAGTCGCCTACGCCAAGGCTCTGGAGGAGCTCACCGGTGCCAACGTCACCAAGATGCTCAACATCCCGAAGATCGAGAACGACAAGTTCCCGGAGACCAAGGTACATCGGGACGCCAACAGCCACCGTACGCTCTACCGTTTCAGCCCCGACGACTTCAAGGACATAGACAAGATCTGGAAGGGTGTGCATCCCGACGACGGCCAGGAGGTCTTTGTCAAGGACGGACCTCCGGAGGGCGGCCAGACCGTGGATCATCCCGAGGAGACCGCGGCCTACGCTCCCGGCTACGATCCGGGCGAGCTCGCCGAGATCGCCCAGCGCATGATGCGCAACTCGTAAGCAGGCGAGAGCTTGCCGGGAGGACCGGTCCTTTTGGGGCCGGTCCTCCTGCTTTTCTGGTTGCTCACCGGGTGTAGGAGTCTGTGGACGCTTCGCGTCCGTACACTCGTCAAGAGCATGTGGCAGTAGACTGGGAAGGGTAGTGCGTGTCAGAGAGGCTGAGAGGAGCCGGGTTGCGCGTCACGCCGCAGCGGCGGGCCGTGTGGTCCGCCTTCGAGGGCGGCGAGAGCGGCCACCTCACCGCCGACCAGGTATTCGAGCGTGCCCGGCGCGAGCTGCCGGAGCTGGCGAGGGCTACGGTCTACAACTCGCTCTCCGAGTTGGTCCGCGCTGGCTTGCTGCAGGTCGTGGAGGGACGTGGGGCCGTGCTGTACGACCCAAACCTGGATCCCAACCACCAGCACTTCCGCTGCCGGAGCTGCGACCGGCTCTACGACGTCCACATCGAAGGCGTGGAGCAACTGCGTATCTCGGAGACCGAAGGGTTCACCGTGGATGGGAAGACCGTGTTGCTTGTGGGCCTCTGTCCGCAATGCTCAGCAGCCATGGAGCGGACAGGCTAGCTCTCGCCCGGAGCCCCAAACGGATACTATCCAGCGTCTCGCCGGAAAGAGAGGGGGAGAGGTAAGGGTTCCGCCGCACGTGTTCCTCGTCCTCGCGGCGCTCTTCTGGGCCGGCAACTTCGTCTTCGGCCGCGAGCTCGTACAGGCGCTGCCGCCCTTAGGAATAAACTTGATCCGGTGGTGCGTCGCCTGTGCCGTGCTGGTACCGCTTACGCTCCTGTACGAGGGCCGGGGTTTCCTACGGCCCCTGTGGGGCAACCCCCGGCTGTGCGTCTCGCTCATCCTCATGGCCCTCTCCGGAGTGTTGGTCTTCAACTCGCTCGTGTACCTGGCGCTCACGGCGACCACGAGCGTGAACGCCGCGCTCATAAACGGGACGACCCCAATCCTTACGATGGTGCTCGCCGTCGCGCTCGGAGGTCTTCTCTACAACCCTCCGTACGAGGCCCCCGGAGCCGGCGCAGACCTCGTCACCGGGCGCAGGGTGTTCGGGGCTCTGGTCTGCCTCTCCGGCGTAGCCTGGATCGTCTCGCAGGGCTCTCTGGAAGTGCTGGCGAGCCTCTCCCTGAACCGGGGCGACGCCCTGATGCTGGTCGCGGCCCTCTCCTGGGCCTTCTACACCGTGCTCAGCGGAAGGGTCACCAGGGAGATCTCGCCGCTCGCGGCCACGACGGTCTCCGCCCTGATCTCCATCCCGCTGCTCGTGGTCCTCGGGGGCGGGGAGCTCGCGGCCCAAACCGGCTGGACGGAGGCGCTCACGCCGGTCGTCGTCATCGGGCTCCTCTACATGGGGACCGCCGCCTCGGTAGCGGCCTTTCTCTGCTGGAGCACCGGGATAGGGCGCCTGGGCGCCTCGCGGGGCTCTATCTTTCTGAACCTGATCCCCGTGTTTACCGCCGCCATAGCCGTGCCCGCTCTCGGCGAGCAGCTCGTCGTCCCGCAGCTCGCCGGAGGTCTCCTCGTCATCGCCGGCGTCGTGCTGGTCTCCCGGAGCGGAGGAGCTGGTCCGGCCCGGCACAAGCCGTGACCCCCGTCTCCGTTCTACCCGGAGGTTTCTCTCATCCCGCCGTTGGTAACATAGGCTCCGGAAACCATCAGACCCAGGAGGAGACCGTGGCCGACGACACGTCCGTAAAGAAGGTAAGCGCCGAGCACTCACCGAGAGGCGAGATGGGGCAGAAGTATCTCGCGACGGGCAAGGCGGTCTCCATGCGCCTCTGGGACGGCGAGGAGCCCAGCGAGCCCAAGCCCGAGACCAGCCGGGACTACGAGACCGTCGGCTACGTCATAGGGGGCCGCGCCGAGCTCCACATAGAGGGCCAGATGGTCCTGCTGGAGGCCGGGGACTCCTGGGTGGTGCCCAAGGAGGCCTCCCACACCTACAACATCCTGGACACCTTCACCGCCGTCGAGGCCACGAGCCCACCCGCCGAGGTCCACGACCGCGACGAGCCGTAGACGAGTGTTCTTGTAGGCTAGAGAGCCGGTAGGAAAGTCCTTCTTCAAGCGGATCCCGGTAGCCAAGAGCCGATCCGAACCCCAATTCTTGCCGCTTTTCGGTTCGATCAGTCGTAGTATCCTACGCCGCTGCCTACTAATCT
>JACCZN010000341.1 GCA_013695915.1 Rubrobacter sp. | reverse complement strand
GCGGCCCGGAGGGCACCGTCGGCGAAGGTGCGGCGGGAGAGGGCGCGGTGGGTGACCTCCACCTCCTCGCCTCCAGAGTAGAAGACGAGGCGGTGCTCGCCGACTACGGCCCCGCCGCGCAGGGCGTGGATGCCGATCTCACCTTCCTCCCGCGGCTGGTAGCCCTCCCGGCCGTAGGTGGCTACATCTTCCAGCTCGGCCCCCCGGCCCTCGGCGGCGGCGCGGGCCAGGAAGAGCGCGGTGCCCGAGGGGGCGTCCTTCTTGTGGCGGTGGTGGGCCTCTGTGACCTCGATGTCGTAGGCGGCCCCGAGCTTCCCGGAGAGCTCCCGCACCAGCCCCTGCAGGAGGTTTACCCCGATGCTCATGTTCGGGGCGAGCACGACGGGGACCTCCCGAGCCGCCCGCTCGACCTCCCGGCGGTGCTCGTCCGTGAGGCCCGTGGTGCCGATGACGAGCGAACGGCGGTAGGTGAGGTGCCCGACCGTGGCCTCCGGCGTGGTGAACTCCACGAGGACCTCGGCCTCCACCGGCGGCTCCTCGGTGGCGGCGACACCCGCCTGTCCCGAGCCCGAGAGCTCTCCGAGGTCCGTCCCGAGCTCCGGGGCTCCCGGCTCGACCGTGCCGCCCGCCAGCTCGACCTCCGGGTCTTCCAGGGCGGCGCGGCAGAGCTCGCGGCCCATGCGGCCCGCGGCCCCGACGATGGCTACCCGGATCAAGCGTCCTCCCTGTAGAGGTTCAAACTTCCTCCGGGGTGGGGAGGAGGTGGGTGGCGTGGTCGAGGACCTCCTGGAGCCGGCGGAGGTTCTCGCCCTCCATCGGAGAGAGGGGGAGGCGCATCTCGTCGGAGCAGAGCCCTATAAGGGAAGCCGCGGTCTTTACGGGGATGGGGTTCGTCTCCACGAAGAGGGCGCGGAAGAGCGGGAGCATCTCGTAGTGGAGGGAGCGTCCCCGGTCCCAGTCGCCCTCGCGCAGCGCGTCCATGAGGTCCGACATCGCTCCGGGGGCGATGTTCCCCGAGACGGAGATCACGCCGTTCCCGCCGAGGGCCATGATCGGGAGGGCCAGCGGGTCGTCGCCGGCGAGGATGGAGAACTCCTGGCCGCACAGCCGCCGGATGTCGCTCGTCACGTCCATGGAGTGCGTGGCCTCCTTGGTGCCGACGACGTTCGGTATCTCGGCGAGGCGCGCCGTGGTCTCGGCAGAGATGGCGACCCCCGTCCGGCCCGGGATGTTGTAGAGGACCAGCGGCAGGTCCGTGCTCTCGGCGATGGCGGCGAAGTGGCGGTAGAGGCCCTCCTGGGTCGGCTTGTTGTAGTAGGGCACCACCTGCAGCGAGCCGTCGGCCCCGGCCTCCTCGGCCATCCTGGTGTACTTGATGGCCATCTCCGTGCTGTTGGAGCCGGTACCGGCCACCACGGGTACGCGCCCGCCCGCGACCCGGACGGTGGTCTCTATGACGACCCGGTCCTCCTTCTCCGAGAGGGTCGGGGTCTCGCCGGTGGTGCCGCAGGGTACGAGGCCGTGGATGCCCTGCCGCACCTGGAACTCGACCAGGTTCTCGAGGGCCTCGACGTCTACCTCGCCGTTGCGGAACGGTGTTATGAGGGCTGTCAGTGCGCCGCTAAACATCTCTCTCCTCCAGTCTGAAGTCCCGGTGGAGGAGCCTTACCGCTTCCTCCACCTGCTCTGCCCGTATGACGCAGGTGACCTGTATCTCGCTCGTAGAGACCATCCTTATGGGGATGCCGGCCTCGCCGAGGGTGGAGAACATCTGCGAGGCGTAGCCGGGGCGGTTCAGCATCCCCGTGCCGACCACGGAGACCTTGCCGAGCTCCTCCTCACCCTCGGCCTTGCCGCCGAGGTCCTCGGCTACCGCCCCCGCGAGCCGTTTCGCCTCCCCGTAGTCGCCGCGGCTTACGGTAAAGGCCACGTCGGAGGTGCCCTCCTTCGGGCCGCTCTCGACGATGACGTCCACCGAGAGGCCGCGCTCCGAGAGTGGGGTGAAGATCCGGCTCATCGTGCCAGGGCCGGTCCGGATGCCCGTCAGGGTCACGCGGGAGACGTCCAGGTCGTGGACGATGCCGGCCAGGGTCTCCCGGGTCTCAAGCTCCTCCAACTCGTTACCTCCGATTATCGTGGTGCCCGGCTCCTCGTGAAAGGAGGAGCGGACGTGGATCTCTACGCCGTACAGCGCCCCGAGCTCGACGGCCCGCGGGTGCATGACCCTGGCCCCGCGCCAGGACATCTCCGCCATCTCCGCCGGGGATACTACGGGGATGCGCCGTGCCTCGGGCACGATGCGGGGGTCGGCCGTGTAGACGCCGTCTACGTCGGTAAAGACCTCGCAGCGGTCCGCCCCGAGCGCCGCCGCGAGCGCCACGGCGGTCGTGTCCGAGCCCCCGCGCCCCAGGGTCATCACGTCGCCGAGGGCGTTCATCCCCTGGAAGCCCGCCACTATGACGACCTTGCCCTCCGCGAGGAGCTTCTGCATCCTGCCGGGCTCTATCTCCGAGATAACCCCCGAGCCGTAGCGGCCGGAGGTCTTCATCCCCGCCTGCGGACCGGTCAGGGAGACGGCGTCTACCCCCTGAGCGTGGAGCGCCATCGCGAGGAGCGCCACCGACTGCTCCTCGCCGGTAGCCAGGAGCTGGTCGATCTCGCGCGGCGAAGGACTCTCGCTCACCTCGCCCGCGAGCCGGAGGAGCCGGTCCGTGGTCTTGCCCATCGCGGAGACCACCACCACGAGCCCGAGACCCGACCGGCGGGCCCGGCCAACCCTCGCCGCCACGGCCTTTATGTGCTCCGCCGTCGCTACGGAGCTCCCGCCGTACTTCTGGACGACTACGCCCAAACATCTCCTCCCGGTACCCGGCTCTCTAGCCTCATAGCCTAGCGCATCGCCAGCGGAGGTGCGATGCCCGGGGCTTTCACACCCCGGTTACTGTGCTATACGCCCGGTAACAGCGGGACCGGGGCGGGAAGGCGGTGGGTCCTATGTCCGGGTGAGCCTGTCCGTTGTCCCGGGCCGCTCGGACAGCGGGGTGTGGAGTCCGAGCTTGCCGGTGCGGGCGCGGATCCAGAGGAGGGTCAGGAGTATGCCGAGGAGCATGGCGGAGATGCCGATCAGGCCGGCCTCCGGGCCGAAGGCGCCGCCGGTCCAGAGCGCCGGTCCCGACTGCTCGGTCTCCACGAAAGTCGCTCCTATGGTCTCGATGCCGCTCACGGGGAAGCCGAAGACGTTGCCCTGGAAGAAGTTCCAGGTTATGTGGAGCCCGATGGGGATGGCGAGCTGTCCGGTCAGGACGTAGCCCGCGCCGAGCATGATGCCCGCGAGGGCTATGTTGGTGGTGCTTATGAGGGTGGCGTTCGGGTTCACGGCGTGGAGCGCGCCGAAGAAGGCCGAGGAGATGATCCAGGCCGCGACGATGGCGCCCTTCGGGCCGAGGGCCGGGTAGTTGAGCCCCTCGGCGAT
>JACCZN010000294.1 GCA_013695915.1 Rubrobacter sp. | reverse complement strand
ATGCGCTCGAGGTAGTGGACCATTAGTGCGGCCCGCATCCGCCACTCGGGGGTGCCCGCGAACGAGTCCGAGGCCGGGTTCGCCACGAGGTTCATCGCCTCCGAGTAGAGCAGGTCCACCTTGTCGTCGGCGGCCTGCAGGTCCCGGGCGTAATCTATGTCGCGGCTCCTGAAGACCTCCATACCGCGGCGGAAGAGGCCCTGGGAGGCCTGGGCCATCTCTATCAGGGCGGCGGAGAGGTCCTCGTCGCGCTCGTGTCCAGCGGTCTCCGTGATCGCGCGGCAGATGTGCTCGCAGAGGGTGCCGACGCGCACGATGTGGTTGGTGAGGGCCTGTACCGTGTACAGCAGGCGAAGGTCGCTCGCCACGGGGGCCTGGCGAGCCTGGAGGATCATGCAGGCCTCGTCTATCTCGGCCCCGCGGGCCTTGAACCGGGTGTCCACGCCGAGCTCTCTACCGGCCACCTCGTCGTCGTGGTCCTTCATCGCCTCTACCATGCTGGCCAGGCTGCTCTCAACCTCCCCTCCGAGGCCCAGCACGTTCTCTACGAGCTGATCCAGCTCCTGCTGAAAGGTCTCTCGCGGCACCGGCTCTCTACCAGCCCTTCTAGCCGAAGCGGCCTGTGACGTAGTCCTCCGTCTCCTGGCGCTCGGGGTTGGAGAACATCTTGCTCGTCTCCCCGAACTCCCAGAGCTGGCCCGGCTGGCCCATATCCTCGATAAAGAAGAAGCCCGTGTAGTCCGAGGAGCGGGAGGCCTGCTGCATGTTGTGCGTCACGATCACTATCGTGTAGCGCTCCTTGAGCTCCTGCATGGCGTCCTCTATCTTCTGGGAGGACATCGGGTCCAGGGCACTCGCGGGCTCGTCGAGCAGGATGACCTGAGGCTCCAGGGCGAGGGTCCGGGCGATGCACAGCCGCTGCTGCTGGCCGCCGGAGAGGTCGGTGCCGTTCGCGCTCAGCTTGTCCTTTACCTCGTCCCAGAGGGCGGCCTGCCGGAGCATCTTCTCCACCACCTCGTCGAGCTCGCTCTTCTTGTGGCGCCGCTCTAGCTTGAGGCCCGCGACAACGTTATCGTAGACGCTCATCGTCGGGAAAGGGTTCGGTTTCTGGAAGACCATCCCGATCTTGCGCCGCACCTGTACCGGGTCCACGCGGTCGTCGTAGATGTCCTCGCCGTCCAGGAGGACCTTGCCCTCGATTCTGCCGCCGCGGGCTATCTCGTGCATCCGGTTCAGGGTGCGGATAAAGGTGCTTTTGCCGCAGCCGGAAGGCCCTATAAGGGCCGTGACCTTGTTCGGCTCGATCTTCATGCTCACGTCCGTTACGGCCTTGAACTTGTTGTAGTAGGCGCTCAAGTTCTGCACCTCCATCGTCTGCGCCGTGACACTGGAGGTGCCGCCGGCGCGCTGGGGTCCGGCTTTCCCTCCTTCCTGTGACATCAACCGATCCTCCCCGGCCTTCTGCTGGCCTTCCGCTGCTCGCTGCTGGGTGCTTTCACGGTCCATCTTTCTACCTCTCTCCCCGGCGACTCTAGGCCTTCTGCCGTAGAGCTATCGCCCGGGCTATGAAGTTTAACGTCAGAACAAAGATCAGGAGCACCAGCGCAGCACCCCAGGCGGCGTTCTGTACCGCCTCGTAGGGCGAGCTCGAGGCCTGATACACGTACAGCGAGACGGCGGACATCGCCCCCTCCAGCGGGTTCGTGTTCGTGAAGTTGCTGCCGAGCATGGTGAAGATCAGGGGCGCCGTCTCTCCCGCAGCCCGCGCCACGGCGAGGAACACGCCCGTGATGATGCCCGCCGCCGCCGTGGGCAGCACGACGCGGAACATGGTCTTCCACTGCGGCAGCCCCAGCGCCAGGGAAGCCTCCCGGATCTCACCCGGCACCAAGCGGATGATACCCTCGGTGGTCCGCGCGATAACCGGGAGCATCAGGATAGCCAGGGCACAGGCCCCGGCAAAGGCGTTCCAGCCCATGATAAGGATCAGGAGCGCGTAGATAAAGAGACCGACCACGATGGAGGGTATCCCGGCCATCGTGTCCGCCGTGAACCTTATGAAGTCCCCCAGGCGGTTGTCGCCGAAGTCCGCGAGGTAGATACCGGCCATGACCCCGACCGGCACCCCGATCAGGACCGCCAGCAGGACTATCCACGCCGTCCCGATCATCGCGTTGTAGATACCGCCGCCGTCCCCGAACAGAGCGGTGGTCTCGGTAAAGAAGCTCAGACTCCACACCTGTATCCCGCGCGACATGACGTAGGCAATCACCCACACCAGCGCCACCAGGGCGAAGGCAGTGAAGGCGTAGGCTATACCCGTCATGACCCGGTCCACTACCTTCCGCCGCTGGAAACCGCCGGAGGCCTTTGTAAGCTGGTTGGAAGCCATCAGCAGGTACCTCCCTTAACCCGTCGGACCGGAGGACGTGGCCTTTATCAGGAGCCTCGCCAACACGTTGATTGTAAATGTCATCGCGAAGAGGATCAGGCCTAGCAGGAACAGGGACGAGACGTACGCTCCCGAGTCGGCGTCGGTGAAGTTACCGGCGATAACGCTCGCTATGGTAGCACCCTGCTCGAACATAGAGGTGAAGATGCGGCGCGCGTTGCCGATGATGATGGTCACGGCCATGGTCTCCCCGGCCGCCCGGCCCAGGGCCAGAGCCATGGCGCCTATCACCCCGCCTTTGGCGTAGGGTAGTACGGCCTGGCTGAACATCTCCCACCGGGTAGCGCCCAGGGCCAGCATCCCCTCCCGCTGCTCCTTGGGCACCGCCTGCAGCACGTTCCGGGTGATGGCCGCCGCAGTCGGCAGGATCATGATGGTCAGGACCAGGCTCGCGGTAAAGACGCTGTAGCCGCTGAAGGAGCCGGAGAACATCGGGGTCCAGCCCAGGGTGGCGGTGAGCCAGGGGGCCACGTAGTCCCGCAGGAAGGGCGCCAATACGAAGATGCCCCACAGCCCGTAGACCACGGACGGGATAGCCGCCAGCATCTCTACGAGGAAGCCGACCACCGCGTTCACCCGCCGGGGCGCTATCTCCACGAGGAAGGCCGCGATCCCGATCCCGAGCGGGGCGGCCAGTGAGACGGCCACGACGGCGGTGACCAGCGTGCCCTGGATGAACTGCAACGCGCCGAACTGCGCCTGCACGGGGTCGAAGCTGGTGCTCCACAGGAAGCTTATACCGAACTCCTGCCGCGCAAAGGCGCTCTGCACCCACAGCTCCCAGATGATCGCCACTACGATCCCCAGGAGCGCCAGCCCGAAGAGGTACGCCAGGACCTTGTATATGACGTCCCCGGTGTTGCCCCGGCGGACCTGCTTCAGCAGGTCTATGCGTTGTGCCAGAGCGCTTAGTATGCTAAACACACGTTCTCCAAATCCTCTACTTCTCGCAGATACCTCGGCGTGGAACCCCGGTAATCATAAATGAAGGAGGAGAACCCGCAAGGGGCTCTCCTCCCGAACACTCACTACAGCCAACTACTACGGCTTCGCTAACCCTCGTAGCAAGCCTCGCCTTCAGCCTCCATGCTCTGGATAAACTCCTCGCTGGTCTCCAGCGTCTGGCCCCCGATCGGCACGTAGTTCGGCGGTGCGAACTCCTGGCCGTCGTGGGTTGCGTACCAGGCGGCCTCCGCCGTGGCCCGGCAGGCCGCGAGGTCGTCCATCTCCTGCCGGATCAGGAGCCACGTCAGGCCGGTGACCGGATACGCCCCGTCGTCCGTGACGTTCAAGGCCGAGACGGAGACCCGCAGGTCTTCCGGCACCTCCGCGGCCTCGATGGCGGTCTCCGCGCTCTCCAGGCTTCCCTGCACGAACTCGCTGTCCGCGTCCGGCGCGAGGAAGGCGTGGGGTATGTCGTTCTCCTCAGCGTAGGAGAGCTCATTGTAGCCGATGGCGCCGGGCGTCTGCTGCACCTGGGCCGCAACACCCTCGTTGCCGTCACCACCGGAGCCGGTCGGCCAGGAGACGTCGGTGCCCGAGCCCACGCTGTCGGCCCACTCCTCGCTCACGGCCGAGAGCCACTCCACCCAGATAAAGGTGGTGCCCGATCCGTCCGAGCGGTGTACGACCTGTATCTGCTCGTCCGGCAGGTCTGCATCCGGGTTGGTCTCGGCGATGGCCTCGTCGCTCCACTCGGTTATGTTGCCGAGGAAGATGTCGGCCACGACCTCGTGCGTCAGGTTCAGTTCGTCCACGCCCTCGAGATTGTAGGTCGGGACGACCGGACCGCCGACCGTGGCGACGTGCAGGGTCTCTACGTCAACCTCTTCTAGCTCCTCGTCGGTCATCGGGGCGTCCGTGCCGCCGAACTCTACCGTGTTGTTTATGTACTGCTCGATGCCGGAGCCGGAGCCTACGGACTGGTAGTTTACCTGGATGCCCTGCTCTTCCTCGGCGAACGTGGAGAACATCTCGTTGTAGAGCGGGGCCGGGAAGGTAGCACCCGCGCCGGTTATGCTCCCGGCTGCCTCGCCATCGCCACCATTCTCGCTGCCGCCATCGTCGGCCTCATCCGGAGTACCTCCCTCCTCCGCGACGTCTCCTCCGCACCCCGCCAGTACAAGGGCCATTACCAGGCCCGCCAGCAGAGCCCTCCACAACGTCATTCTTCTCAACTCCCAGACTCCTTTCTAAAGAGGCACGCACGACCGCACTCAACAGCCGCCGGGCTTACGGGGCAAGATGATAAAGGATGCCGCAGGAGCCCGGGTTACATAAGGGTTACCTCTATGTTAAATGTATGTTTCACGCATCCTATGCACCTCCGGTCCGGGCCCCGCTCACGGGCGCACGAGCCCGCCGACCGGCGGATGGGCCGCTGGTCGGCGAGCGGTGCTGTGAGGGCTGCTACCGGGGGACCGCGCTAGCTCTCCGACCGTAGACGTTGCAGGCGCTCCCGGTGCTCGCGCTCGCGCTCCTCCTTGAGCCGCTCCAGCTCCTCCTCCGGGTGCTCCAGGAACTCCTTTATCTTCAGCTCGATCTGGTCCCGGACCTCGCGGAACTTCTCCAGGCGGGCCTCTTCGAGCACGTCCTCGGAGCGGGGGTCGTCGAAGATCCAGGAGAAGGTCGTGCCGACGCCGGGGAAGGTCTTCGGGCACTCGGCCTCCGCGCGGGCGCAGACGATGACCAGGTAGTTGAAGCCCATCTTGCCCATGTAGGTCGAAAGGCCCTTGGCGTACTGCTCGCTCGTGTCTATGCCGACCTCTTGCATGGCCTCTATGGCGTAGGGGTGTATCCCGTCGGAGGGCGAGATGCCAGCGCTGTAGACCTCATAGCGGTCGCCGCCGTACTCCCGGAGGAGCGCCTCGGCTATCTGGCTCCGGGCGGAGTTCTGGGTACACAGGAACAACACCTTCGACTTCTTCATCCTTCTCTCCTCTCCCCGGCCCGGGCGGTCCCGGACCGCTACGGCTGGTTCAGGTAACGTCCGCGGTCTCCGGTTTGCCGCCCGCCCGGAGCTGTCCGGCGAACTCGTCGGGGAGCTCGCTCTCCCTTATGGCCCGGGCCGCGCGCTCGACGTCGTACTCCAGGCGCACGTGCTCCACGGAGCGGACCTTCTCGCCAGCCTCGATGAGCACGTAGCAGGCCCTGGGGTCATTGTCCTTGGGCTTTCCGACGGACCCCGTATTCACGAAGTGGACGCCCTCGACCTCCCGGTGCCACGGCTTGTGGGTGTGGCCGAAAGCTATGAGGTCTCCCTCTCGCGCGCCGGCGGCGGTAGCCATCTTCGTGGAGAACGAGTCGGGCCGGTCCTCGGTCCAGTAGAGCGTGTTCAGCGTCGGCGCGCCGTGTACGAGGATGACCTGCGGCCGCGAGGCGTGACCACCCGCGGGCCTGAGGTCCATGCGGAACGGTAGCTCCGCGAGGTACCTCCTGGTCTCCGGCGTTACGTTCTCCAGGGTCCAGCCGAAGCTCACGTGGGAGAGTTCCTCGTCGTGGGGGGTGTCCGCCCGGCAGCCGCAGTGCTCGTAGTCGTGGGCGACCGTGGAGTCGTAGTTCCCGGCTATTCCCGGTATACCTCTCGCCCGGACGAGCGAGACCACGTCGTTGGGCCACGGCGCGTAGCCCGCGAGGTCACCGAGGTGGTAGACGGCGTCCACGTCCTCCCTCCGGTCGATGTCGGCGAGCACCGCCTCCAGCGCCGGAAGGTTCGAGTGTATGTCCGAGATCAACGCGTACTTCATTCAGCCCCCTTGATTCTTCTCTGCCAGGGGGAGTATAGGAGCCGGAGATAATGCTTGGGTTAAAGGAGGGTTAAAACTCTCGCGGTCGAGCCTGCCCGGAAGGGCCAGCCGTGAGGCTGCGGCGGACCTTACTGCTCTCCGTGAGGGTTCGGGGCTTCCAGCTCGTCTATCTTCCTGTCTATCTGGCGCATCCGCTGCTGGGTCTGCCGGTCGCGCTGGTTTATCCTCTGCTCGACCTGCCGCATCCGGCGCTCCGCCTGCCGCTCCCTGGCCTCTATCCGCCGCTGGACCTCCTGCATCCGGCGCTCGGCTTGCCGCTCCTTTTCTTCCTGTCTGCGAATATTACCCATGACGGGCTCCTTCTGGTCGCCGATGGCGTAGCCTGCGCGCTCTTTCGGACGTGTGCCCACCCGGGCGCCGGCTTACACGGTAGAGGAGGGACAGATGTGGTTGAGGACGCACTCCGGGCAGTCGGGCTTGCGGGCCTTGCAGACGCGGCGGCCGTGCGAGATCAGGAGGTGCGCGAAGACAGCGCGGTCCTCCTCGGGGACCACTTCCAGCAGGTCTCGCTCTATCTTCTCCGGGTCCTTCTGCCCGGTGAGGCCGAGCCGGTTCGAGAGGCGCTTTACGTGGGTGTCGACCACGACGCCCTCCGGGGTCCCGAAGGCGTCCCCGAGGACCACGTTCGCGGTCTTGCGGCCGACGCCGGGGAGGGCGACGAGCTCCTTCATGGTCCGGGGCACCTCGCCGCCGTGGTCCTCGAGGAGCGCCCGGGCCATGCCCTGTATGGAGCGGGCCTTGTTGCGGTAGAAGCCGGTGGGACGTATCTCCTCTTCGAGGACCGCAGGCTCGGCCGCCGCGTAGTCCCCGGCGGTCCGGTACCGCGCGAAGAGGCCCTCAGTAACCCCGTTGACGCGGACGTCCGTACACTGGGCGGAGAGAATCGTGGCTACCAGGAGGTCCAGAGGCGTCTCCCAGTCGAGCTCCGTCCGCGCACCGGGGTACTCCTGCTTGAGGCGCGAGATCACATCCTCCACCGGCGCCGCACTCATGCGCCCGCCGTGGCCCGCGCAGCGCGCGGCTCATCTTCCGGAGGTATCCTGTACGTAGCGTCCATACGGGGACGATTATACCGGAGCGAGCGTCCGGACCGCGGGCAGACGGTATCCCCGCCGGGGTCCGGCGGCGGGAACGTCTACACTGGCGTCGTGGAGCGTACGCAAGAGACGGAAGGAGAGCGGATGGCCGCGGTGAGCTTCGACTACCGGAACCTGATAGAGGTGGAGGGAGGCCTCGAGGAGCAGGAGATAGAGGGGATACGGCCCCGGCTGCAGGAGGTGGCGCGGGAGCTCGCGGAGCAGGCACCGGGCTTCATGCGGCTGCCACGAGCCACGGAGTACCGGGAGGCGGCCGCGGCGCTCGCGGAAGAGGTACGGTCCTCCGGGGCCACAGACTTCGTCCACGTCGGCATTGGAGGTTCGGCGCTCGGCCCGATGGCGCTCCACCGCGCGCTGAACCACCCCTTCTACAACACCCTCGCCGAGGAGCGCCCCGGTCCCCGCCTCCACTTCGCGGAGAACACGGACCCCGTCACGCTCGGCGGTATCCTGGACCTCGTGGAGCCGGAGAGCACCTGGGTGAACGTGGTGACCAAGAGCGGCTCGACCGCGGAGACGATGGCGAACTTCCTCGTGGTCCGCGGGGCCCTGGAGGAGGCCCTGGGCAGGTTCGGCTACCAGAAGCGGACCGTCGTCACCACCGACCCGGAGAAGGGCTTCCTCAAGCAGATAGCCGACCGTGAGGACCTGAAGTTGCTAGAGATACCCCAGGACGTCGGGGGCCGCTTCTCCGTACTCTCCCCGGTCGGGCTCCTGCCCGCGGCCGTCGCGGGCCTGGACCTCACAGAGCTCCTCGCGGGGGCCGCCGAGTGCGTCGAGGAGGTTTCGGAAGGTGGAGCCGAGCACCCGGCGGTCACCGGCGCGGCACTGCACTACCTCATGGACACGCAGAGGGGCCGGAACGTGCGGGTAATGATGCCCTACGCCGACGCCCTCGAACGGCTCGCAGCCTGGTTCGTCCAGCTCTGGGCCGAGTCCCTGGGCAAGGAGGGAAAGGGATCCACCCCCCACGCCGCCGTCGGCACCACGGACCAGCACTCTCAGGTTCAACTTTACATGGAAGGTCCGCAGGACAAGGTGATAGAGCTCGTGGAGGTCGAGAGCGGGCCGGACTTGCAGATCCCGGCGGCGTACGAGGACCTGGAGGGGGTCGGTTACCTCGGCGGCCACAGCCTGAGAGGGCTCCTGAACGTGGAGTGCGACGCGACGCGCCGGGCGCTCACGGAGGCGGGGCGGCCGAACGCCACAGTCCGGGTCGGCACCCTCAACGAGCGGAACCTCGGCTACCTGCTGCAGGCGCTGGAGGTACAGACCGCGGTGGCGGGCGCGCTCTACGGGGTCGACCCCTACGACCAGCCCGGCGTCGAGGCGGGAAAGAGGATCACCTACTCCCGCATGGGGCGGCCCGGCTACTAGCGGCCCGAGCCTCACCCTTTACTTGATGGCGACACCGAAGACCGTCGTCGCAGCCCGGCCGGAGAGCGGCCGGCGCTCCCGGTCCCGGACCACGAGCAGCAGGTCAGGATGGTAGCGGCGTAGCTCCCGGAAGGCGAGGTTCCTCTCCACATCGTCGGCTACCATCATGCCACCGGGCGCCAGGAAGGGCCAGACGGCGTCGAACTCCCGCCGCATGTTGCGCCGGGTGTGGAGGCTGTCGTGCAGGAAGAGGTCCACCCTCCCGAGGTCCGGCACCAGCCCGGGCAACACCCGCCGGCTGGAGCCCCGGTGCAGGGACCACCGATCCCGGAGACCCTCGTCCACGACGATGCCCTGGAACCTCTCGGCTCCCGGCACAGGGGGCAGCGTGTCCACGCTGCGGAGGACGCCGTGGTCGTTCTCCCGCAGGGCCGTCAGGATGTACGCGGAGCTCACACCGTAGGCGACACCGGTCTCCAGCACCACCTCCGGCTCCAGGAGCCGGCACGCCAGGTAGCAGAGGCTTGCCAGCACGGAGTCTGCGGCCCACCTCTGCGCGAATGGGTCCCGGGCCCGGATCTCCGCCAGACGCCGCCGGGTGCCGTCCTCCACCTCGCGGAGAGCCCGCTCCCCGAGGATGTCTGGCACGTCGCCGGAGCGCGCTTCCAGCTCCCGGAGCAGAGCCTGCCAGCCCACGGCACCGGCCATCCGGGGCTTCCCGCGCAACCACTCGAGACCGAGGTCCGCGTAGCCGACCGTCCTGTCGCCCAACTCTCCCGGCTGCCGGAGGATTAGTGACAGGGTCGTGCAGAGCCTCTTCAGAGCCGCAACCCGCTCGCCGATCAACACCACCCCAGAGATGGAGCCGCCAGGACGGGATAATGATACGCTATCGTCCGTCGGAGCCCGCTACGAAGCACCCGGGAGGAGCAGTTGGAGCGCATCGAGATAGACACCGCGAGGGGCAAGGAGCGAGTCCCGCCGGGCCAGTACCTCGTCGGAGACCGGTGGCCGATACTCACCTACGGTCCCACCCCGACCTTCGACCCCGCAACGTGGGAGCTGAAGGTCGGCGGCCTCGTGGAGAACCCGCTGAGCTTCGACTGGGAGCAGTGGCAGAGTCTACCTCAAGTAGAAGTCAAGGCAGACATGCACTGCGTGACCTCCTGGAGCAAGCTCGACAACGTGTGGAAGGGTGTGCGGGCGGAGCACCTCCTCTCGCTGGCGGGGCCGAAGCCGGAGACGCGGTTCTTCTCCGTCACCTGCGACGGCGGGTACACGACCAACGCGCCCCTGGAGGAGCTCTACGAAGGAGACGCGCTCTTCGCGAGCCACCACAACGGTGAGCCCCTGGGCCGGGGCCACGGCTACCCGCTACGGCTCGTAATACCGAGGCTCTACGCCTGGAAGAGCGCGAAGTGGGTACGCGGCCTGGAGCTCGTTCCAGAGGACAGACCCGGCTTCTGGGAGGAGAACGGCTACCACAGCTACGGGGACCCCTGGCAGGAGCAGAGGTACAGCTTTAGCTTCTAAGTAACGCCCCCGAAGTAGCGCAGAGTCTCATCCAGCCCCTCCGCAAGACCGGTCTCCGGCTTCCAGCCCAAGGTGCGGGCCGCCCTCTGCGGACTAACGGAGCTGCGGAGCTGCTCGCCGGGCTTGGCCGGCCCGTACTCGGGCGCCAGCTCCCGGCCGCAGAGCTGGCGCAGTGTCTCGTAGAGCTCGTTTACGCCCGTCTCCCGGGCGGTGCCGATGTTGTACGCTCCAGAGGGGGGCTCGCCTTCGAGGGCCAGGGCGTTGGCCCGGGCCACGTCTCCTACATACACGTAGTCGCGGGTCTGCTCTCCGGTGCCGTTTATGCGCGAGACCCTGCCGGCCGCGAGGTTGCCGCAGAAGATGGCTACTACCCCCGCCTCCCCGTGCGGGTCCTGACGCGGACCGTAGACGTTGGCGTAGCGCAGGGCGGCGTAGGAGAGGCCGTGCTGGAGGTGGTAGTAGTAGAGGTAGCGCTCGGCGGCGAGCTTTGAGACGCCGTAGGGGGAGAGCGGGTACTGGGGGTGCTCCTCGGCAGCCGGGAACTCCTCCTGCTCGCCGTAGACCGCCCCGCCGGTGGAGGCGAAGACGACCTTGCCCACGCCGTAGCTCACGCAGCTCTCCAGCAGGCGGATTGTACCCAGCACGTTCACGTCGGCGTCGAAGGCCGGTTCGGCGACCGAGCGGCGGACATCCATCTGTGCTGCCTGGTGGCAGAGGGCTTGTGGGCGGAACTCCTCGAAGACCTCCCGGCAGCCGGATCGGACGTCTCTCTCGTAGAAGTGGGCTCCTTCGGGGACGTTCTCGCGCTGGCCGGTGGAGAGGTCGTCCACTACGGCGAGCTCGTGGCCGTGTTCCAGCAGCCGGTCGGCTACGTGCGATCCTATAAACCCCGCGCCGCCGGTGACAAGTACCCTCATCTATGCTCCTTCCGGCAATCTCTCGCTACCGCTCGCCGAGGTTTTTCGGGGGTCTCTGTCCAACCACCCGGAATGGGTTTCCGCGACGAGGGCGTACGCCGGTTTAACAATCGTCCGATAGCGACGCAATCGCGATCATACACTGTAATGATAGTCGTGTATCACGTACTCCACGCCCGCCGAGCGGCGAACCACTCCACGGTGCGGGAGAGACCCTCCCTCGCCAGCACCCCGGGCTCCCAGCCCAGCACCTCCCGGGCCCGGGAGATGTCCGGGCAGCGTTGCCTGGGATCGTCCTCGGGGAGCGGCTTGCGGGCGAGAAGGCTCTCGCTCCCGGAGAGCTCCAGTATGAGCCTTGCCACCTCCTCCACGCTGTACTCCACGGGGTTGCCGATGTTCACCGGCCGCCACTCCTCGCTCTGCATCAACCGGCGGACGCCTTCCACGAGGTCGTCCACGTACTGCACGCTCCGCGTCTGGCTCCCGTCGCCGTAGACCGTCAGCGGCTCGCCGGAGAGGGCCTGGGTTATGAAGTTCGGGATCATGCGCCCGTCGTCGACGCGCATTAGGGGACCGTAGGTGTTGAAGATGCGCACTATACGGGTATCTACCCCGTGGTGGCGGCGGTAGGCCATCGTTATGGACTCGGCGTAGCGTTTGGCCTCGTCGTAGACGCCCCGGACGCCGATGGGGTTGACGTTTCCCTGGTAGCTCTCTGGCTGGGGGTGGACCAGAGGGTCCCCATAGACCTCCGAGGTCGAGGCCAGCATCAGGCGCGAGCCCTTGGCCTTTGCGAGCCCGAGGGCATTATAGGTGCCCAGAGCCCCGACCTTCAGGATGGGTATGGGGATGCGCTCGAAGTCCGCCGGGCTCGCAGGCGAGGCGAAGTGGTAGACCTCCTCTATCTCCCCCGGTACGTCTATGTAGGTCGTCACGTCGTGCTCTACGAACCGGAAGCCGGGCCTGTCCAGGAGGTGGGATACGTTCTCCACAGACCCCGTGCGCAGGTTGTCCATACAGACCACCTCGTAGCCTTCTGAGAGGAGCCTCTCGGAGAGGTGGCTGCCGATAAAACCGGCACCGCCCGTCACCAGAGCCCGGGGCCTCTCCCCGCGTCGGTCTCCGGCCATCGTACCCTAGGCCCGCCCGAAGCCGCGGTAGAGCAGGCCGCACTCCCGGGCTCTCCGGGGGTCCAGGACGTTGCGGCCGTCCACCACGATCTTCGGGCGCTCCATGAGGGAGGCGGCGCGGGAGAGGTCCAGGTCCCGCATCTCCTCCCACTCCGTTACCACGACCGCGGCGTGGGCTCCCCGGAGGGCCTCGTAGAGGTCCGGGAGTACCTTGAGCTCCGGCATCATCTCGGAGACGGCCCCGCCGGCCACGGGGTCGTAGCCCGTGAGCCGGGCGCCGAGGGACTGTAG
>JACCZN010000285.1 GCA_013695915.1 Rubrobacter sp. | reverse complement strand
ACCACGGAGACGAGCGGCAGCGCGGGCGATACCCGCCGGGCCGCGCCGCCGAAAAACGTGTTGACCAGAACGCCGAGAGCTACCGGTACCAGCACTATCTGTACGATGGAGACGAAGAGCCCCGCCGCGTTCACCGGCAGCCAGAACCCGGCGAAGAGCAGGACGAGAGCCGGGGGAGCCAGAGGAGCCAGGACCGTGGAGACCGCCGTCATGGAGACAGAGAGCGGCACGTCGCCCCGGGAGAGGTAGGCGATCACGTTCGATGCCGTACCGCCCGGGCAGCACCCGAACAGTATCACGCCGACCGCGAGCTGCGGTGGCAGGCTCAGGGAGTAGGCGAGCCCGAAAGCCACGAGCGGCATCACCGTGAACTGCGCGGCCACCTCGACCGCCACGTCCCCCGGGCGCCGGAAGACCCGCGCGAAATCCGCCCCCCGTGAAGGTCAGCCCCATGCCGAACATCACGAGCCCGAGAAGCAGCGGCACGTACCCCGTAAGCCCCGCTAGCTGCGGGACGAAGAAGGCCACCCCGGAGAAGAGCACCACCCACACGGCAAAGTACTTCGCCGCAACACCGCTGACCTTCTCCAGAGCACCCAAGCCCGCCTCCCCGCCCGAACGACCAGCGGATAATGTATTGCATTACTGCGGCGGTGTAAATCCGGCGGTACGGACGCTCCGCTCCGGTCTACCCGGCCGCGCGGAGCTCCCGTTTGCCGACGTACGGCACGAGGGCTTCGGGGAGGGAGATCGAGCCGTCCTCCCGCTGGTGATTCTCTAGCAGGGCTATGAGGACGCGGCTTATGGCGAGGGCGGTGCCGTTCAGGGTGTGAAGGAGCTGCGGGCGGCCACCGTCCTTGCGGTAGCGGATGGAGAGGCGGCGGGCCTGGTAGTCGGTGGTGTTTGAGGTGCTGGTGACCTCGCCGTACTCTCCCCGGCCCGGCATCCAGGCTTCCAGGTCGTACTTGCGGTAGGCCGCGCCGCCGAGGTCCCCGGTGCAGATGTCCACGACGCGGTAGGGGATCTCGAGCCCCTGGAAGAGGCGCTCCTCTATGCCGACCATCTCCTCGTGGAGGGTCTCCGAGTCTTCCGGGGCGGTGAAGGCGAACATCTCGACCTTGGTGAACTGATGGACCCGGTAGAGTCCGCGGCCCGCGCGGCCGTGGGATCCAGCCTCCGTGCGGAAGCAGTGGGAGAGCCCGGCGTAGCGCAGGGGCAGACGGTCCTCGGGGAGTATCTCGTCGGCCAGGGAGCCTGCCAGCGGGATCTCGGCGGTCGCCACCAGCGAGAGGTCGGAGTCTTCGACGGAGTAGATCTGGGTCTCCGGTCCGCGCGGCGTGAAGCCGGTGCCGACGAGTGCCTCGTCGCGGGCGAGGTCCGGCGTTATGGTCGGCTCGTAGCCCCGCTCGATGAGGAGGTCCATCGCATACCGGATGAGCCCGAGCTCCAGGAGTACCGCGTCCCCGCGCAGGAAGTAGAACTTGCTCCCCGCGACCTTTGCCCCGGCGTCGAAGTCTATGAGCCCGAGAGCCTCGCCGAGCTCGACGTGGTCCCTCGGCTCGAAGCCGAACCGCGGCGGCTCGCCGTGGCGCCGGACCTCGACGTTCTCCGAATCGTCCCGGCCGATGGGCGAGTCGGGGTGGGTCATGTTCGGGATCTTGAGTTGCTCCTCCCGCAGCCGCCCCTCGACCTCCCGGAGCCCGGCCTCCTTGCGGGGCACCTCCTCCTTGAGCGTCCGAGACTCCTCTATGAGGCTCTCCCGCCGCTCCTCGTCCCGCTCCTGGCCGACGCTCTTCGCCATCTGGTTCTGGCGCTGCTTGAGCTCGTTTACCTCCTGTATGAGCGCCGCGCGGCGGTCGGCGAGCTCGACCACGAGCCCCACGTCGGCCTCCACCCCGCGGTTGCGGCAGTTCTCCGCGACCGCTTCGGCGTTCTCCTTTATGTACCTGAGGTCCAGCATGGCGCGCTCCTTGGATGTAAGACCGGATAGAGTACCGGGGCCATCCTATCCACTCCCCCGCGGGTTCGCCAGCTCGGAGAGCGCCCGGTTCTCCTGCCGGACCCTGACGTACATAAACGCCGCGTTCAGCACCGTGAACAGGAGCGCCGTGACCCAGGCACCGAAGATCAGGGGGAAAACGAGTACCTCGACGGCGACCACCAGGTAATTGGGGTGGTCCAGGTACCGGTATGGTCCGCGCCGCACCCTCCGGGCGCCCGGCACGACCAGGACCCGCACGTTCCAGCTCTCGCCGAGCGAGTATATTGACCAGTACCTCAACGGCTGGACCAGCACGAAGAGCGCGAGCGGCACGTACCACAGCGCGGGGAACTCCGGCCCGCGGAGCGAGCCCTCCAGGAGCGTCGAAACGAGCCAGAGGGTGTGGAGGGCGACCATGAACCGGTAGTGTCCCGCCCCCCGCTCCACGGCTCCTCGTTCGCGGGCGCGGGCCTCGTTGCGGCGGGAGATGCGGAGCTCCAGCAGGCGCTGGAGCGAGATCAAGGCTACTCCCCCAAAGAGTATCAGCACCGGAAGAGGACGTGCTCGGCCGAGAACCCCGGACCCATCGCGGAGAGCACCCCGAGGTCCCCCTCCGCGAACTCCCCAGCCGCGAGGAACCGCTCCAGGATAAAGAGCACCGTGACGCTCGACATGTTGCCGCAGTCGCGCAGCACCCCCCGCGCGAGGTGAAGCTCCCCGGAGGAGAGCCCGAGCACCTCCTCAAAGGCGTCGAGCACCTTCGCCCCGCCCGGGTGCAGCAGGAAGTGGTCGAGGTCCGCAAAGTCGAGGCCTAGAGAGTGGCAGGCCCCCGCGACATCCTCCCTCAGCTTCTCGCGGACGATGGTCGGCACGCTCTTCGAGAGCCGCACCTTGAGGCCGGTCTCGACGAGCTCCCAGCCCATCACATCCTCCGTCTGGGGCCACGTCGTGCTCCGGCTGCCGAGGACCTCGGGGCCACCGGAGAAACCCCCGCCACCTAGCAGGACGGCCGAGGCCCCGTCGGCGAAGAGGCTCGTGGAGATCAGGTTGCTCTTGGAGCGGTCGTTGCGCTGGAAGGTGAGCCCGGAGAGCTCCACCCCGACGAGGAGCACGAGCTCCCCCGGGTACGCTCGGGCGTGGTCGGCGGCACGGGCGAGCCCCGCGGCCCCGGCGGCGCAGCCGAGGCCCCAGACGGGCACCCGGCGCGTGTGCTTCGAGAGCCCGAGCCGGAAGATGAGCTTCGAGTCCAGCGAGGGTGTCGAGAAGCCGGTGGTCGAGACAAAGAAGATGGCGCCCACGTCCGACGGCTCGGCCCCGGCCCGGTCGAGGGCCCGGCGGGCGGCCTTCTCGGAGAGGTTCAGGGCGTTCTCCACGTAGAGGTCGTTCTTCTCCGGGAAGGTGTGGTCCTGCGAGAACCACTCCAGCGGCACGCAGAAGTTCCGGTTCTCGACGTGGGCGTTGTCGAAGATCGGGGTCAGGCGCTCGATGTCCCGGTGGGTCGCGCCGAACATGCCCCGCGCGAACTCCTTTACCTCCTCCTGCCCGATGCGGTGCGGCGGGAGCGCCCCGGCGGCGGAGAGTATCCGCGGGCGGACTTCGGAGGGATGGGTCAAGGGTCTGACCGTTGCTCGGCGGGGTCGGCCTCCGGGGTGCGGCAGTCGTTGCGGAAGACGTACTGGGAGAGGCGTTTGCGCTGGCGGCTCGACCAGTCGATGGTAGGCCGCTTCTGTTCCTCGGGCACGTACCCGAGACGGTAGACCGCCATGAGCTCGAGGCCCTCTTCGGGGACCTTGAGGAGGTGCTTGATCTCGTCCCACTTCTCCGGTATCTCCATCGGGAGCGAGACGAACTGGATGCCCATACCGAGCTCCGTGGTGGCGAGCCAGATGTTCTCGACGGCCGCCCCCATCCCGAAGATGGAGTAGAAGCCCGAGAGCTCGCCGGGCCGGTACTCCGTCTTGTCCAGGAGCACCGCGAGCAGCAGCGGGGAGCCCGAGACGAGCTTGCGGTTATCCTCCCCGAGGGTCTTCGGCACGCCGAACCGGTTCATTATCGTCTGGCCGGTCTCGGAGAAGATCTGGCGTTTGAACGGCCGGACGACCCTCGGGAGCTGGTCTATGAATATCCCGTCGCGCTTCTCCTCCATCTCCTCCTCAGAGAAGCGGAAGTACGGCCGGTAGCGCTTCCAGAAGATACCCTCCCGCATGGCCCACGTCATGCTCTCGCCGCTGATGCGGGCGACCTCCTCGATGGCCTCCCGGCTGTCTACGAGCACGAAGCGCCACGGCTGGCTGTTGAAGTGCGACGGGGCCATCGCCGCGACCTCGACCAGCAGCCGCTGGTGCTCGGGGCTCACCGGGTCCGGGAGAAAGGGACCGTTGGTGGTGCGCCGGCGCTTTATGACCTCGAAGAACTCCAAATTACCCCCTTCTCAGGCCCCGTGCATCCGCGCGAGGCCTATGGCATAGAACAGGAGGGCCGCACTCGCGAGCCCGGCGTGACCCGGCGTTCCGGCCCGGACCCTCGGCAGCACGAGGAAGACCGCGAGCACCGGCACGAGCGCCCACCGGTACGGCGCGCCCTGCACGAACCCCACGACCGCAGCCACCCCAGCGGAGAAGAAGACCGCGAAGAAGAGCGCGTGGTGCAGCCACCGGAACGGTTTCGTGTCCACCAGACGGAACTGGACGAGCAAGCCCAGGACGAAGTTGGCCAGGAAAAGGGCCGTGGCGGCGTAGAAGATCACAGCTTGCTCCCAATCATTCACCGTGTTTATAGCACAGCGGGCCCGCGGATAGCCTCGGGGCTAGGCTACACACGACAGCCCGCCGCCGCCTCTCTCGTACGCTCGAAAGGTAATTACCGGCAGGGGACCCCTGTACCTTTGACCCGGAAGTCAGAGTCGGGAGGTGGTGCTAAGATTCGGACTTGTAAAAGGTGACACCGGAGGATACTGGTTCTGGAGGACAACGATGGAGGATAGGCGTCCGGCGGCGTACGTAACCGGCATAGGCATCGTCAGCCCGGTCGGGGTCGGGCGCAAGGCGTTCTGGAGCTCGCTGCTGGCCAACCAGAGCGGCGTCGGGCCAATAACGCTCTTCGACCCGGAGGGCTTCGACGTCAAGATAGCCGCCGAGTGCACCGGCTTCGATCCGAAGGACTTCATGGACCGCAAGGTGGTCCCCCGGCTGGACCGGTTCGCCCAGATGGGCCTCGCCTCCGCGAAGCTGGCGCTCGAGGACGCCGGTGCGTGGGGTGCGTTGGAGCGGGATCCCGAGCGGGTCGGCCTCGTGCTCGGTTCGGGGCTCGGCGGGGTAGCGAGCATAGACCAGACCCAGCACACCATGGACACCAAGGGGCCATCCCGGGTCAACCCGTTCGCGGTGACCAAGATCATGCCGAACTCCGGGGCCGCGCACATCGGCATCCAGCTCGGCGTTCAGGGGCCCTCGACGGCGGGGGCGCTGGCCTGCACCTGCGGCACCGACGCTCTCGGTCTCGGGTACGACCTGATCCGGCGGGGCGACGCGGACGTGGTGATCTGCGGCGCCGCAGAGTCCGTTATAACGCCCGTTATAGTGGCCGGCTTTATAGCGATGAAGGCCATGAGCCGCCGCAACGACGACCCCGAAGCCGCCTGCCGCCCCTACGACGCCGACCACGCCGGCTTCGTGATAGCCGAGGGCGCGGCGGTCATGGTCCTTGAGAGCGCGGAGTCGGTGGCCCGGCGCGAGGCCGAGCCCTACGCCAGGATCACGGGCGTAGGCCGCACCACCGACGCCCACCACACCCACGACCCGGACCCGGAAGGCAAGGGCGTCCTCCGCTCCATGCAGCTAGCCCTCGAGAACGCGGGCGTCGAGGGAGAACGGGTCGGCTACATAAACCCCCACGGCACCGGCACGGTCGCCGGGGACGGCCCCGAGTCCCGCGCCATGCAGAAGATAAACCCCGACGTAAAGGTCTCCGGCACGAAGTCCACCCTGGGTCACTCCATGGGGGCGACCGGCGCCATAGAAGGCGTCATCTGCGCCCTCGCCGTAAAGGAGAAGACCGTACCCCCAATGCGGAACCTCGAAGAGCTGGCCGAGGACTGCGCCCCGCTCGACTACGTGGTCGGGGAGCCGCGCAAGGCCCCGGACCTCGAAGTTGCCCTCTGCGAGAACCTCGGCGTCGGCGGCCACAACGCCACGGTAGTCTTCGAGAAGGCGTAGTCCCCGTGGCGGAGCCGGACCTCTACAGGCTCCCGGACGGCCTCCCGGTCCCCGAAGACGACGCTGCCTGCGACCACCTGCCGGACCTGCGGCTGCCGCACCTCGAGTTGCCCTCCACCTCGGGCTCGCCCGTAGACCTATCCGCGCTCTCCGGCAGGACCGTGGTCTACTGCTACCCGCTAACCGGACCGCCGGACGGGGGACTTCCGGAAGGGTGGGACGCTATCCCCGGCGCGAGGGGCTGCACGCCGCAGTCGTGCGCGTTTCGCGACTACCACGGCGAGCTGCGGGGTCTGGGCGTCCGGGTCTTCGGGCTCAGCACACAGAGCACCGCGTACCAGAGAGAGGCGGCGCAGAGGCTCGGGCTGCCCTTCGAGCTGCTGAGCGACGAGAAGCTACACTTCGCCGAGGCTCTCCGGCTCCCGACCTTCGAAGCGGACTCTACAACCCTGATACGTCGCCTCACGCTCGTGCTCCGTAACGGGGGCGTCGAGAAGGTCTTCTACCCCGTCTTCCCTCCGGACCAGAACGCCGCGGAGGTCGTGGGGTGGCTCTCGGGAGAGGGCTGTAAAGGGTAGGCGAGCCTCACCACCCGGGTCCCTAGAACTGGCCGAACAGGAAGCTAGCGATGACGAGCTCCACCAGGGCGACGGCCCACACCAGGGTAGTCGGAACGGACCAGACGAGGATCTGCTCTTTCACGTCCTTTATGCCCAGCGAGCGGTTCACGACCCAGAACATGGAGTCGTTGAAGTAGGAGAAGACTATCGAGCCCAGGCAGGCGGCCTGCGCAGCGAGCACCAGGTTCACGTCCAGGCCGGTAACGATGGGCGCGGAGATCGAGGCGCCGGTGATCATGGCTACGGTGCCCGAACCCTGGATGAGGCGCACTAGGCTCGCTATCACGAACGGCAGCAGGATGGCCGGAAGACCGGTACCCGCGACCAGCTCGCCCAGATAGTCTCCGGCCCCGCTCTCGCGCAGCACGTTCCCCAGCGCCCCGCCCGCGCCCGTCACCACGAGGATGATGCCGGCCGACCGGAGGCCGTCCTCCATCCGGTCCCGGGCATCCCGGCTGTGCAGGTTTCCGAAGAGCCCGTAGATGGCGATGAGCAGCCCTATGCCGACCGCGATCACCGGGTTTCCGAAGAACAGGAGGTACCCGAAGACTCCCCCTTCCAGTCCCAGGGCCGTAAGGGTGGTGTTGAGGAAGATCAGGACTATCGGCACTACGATGGGCAGCACGGAGCGGAAGAGGGACGGCAAGTCCTTCTCCTCTTCCTGAGCCAGGTAGTCCCCGTACGTCTGCGGCTGCTCGGGCCTCTGCCACTCCTCGGCGGAGGAAGAGTCGTCGGGGAGCTGGTAGATCCTGCGGCCGATCCACCGCGCGTAGAGTATGCCGACGACGAGTATCGGGATGCCGAAGGCCAGGCCCGCGAGGATCATCAGGCCGATGTCCACGCCGTAGATCGCGGCCACCCCCAGAGGACCGGGCGTCGGGGGGACGGCGTGGTGCGTGGCGGTGAGCCCGATGCCGAGCGCCACGCCGAGCGCAACCACCGACTTCCCCGTCTTTGTCGAGAGCGCCTTGGCCAGCGGCGTCAGGATAACGAAGGCCGAGTCCACGAAGACAGGAATGGAGACCACGTACCCGGTGAGCGCGAGCGCCCACTCCTCCTTGCGGCGGCCCAGCCACCGCAGAAAGCTGTAGGCCATCCTCTCCGACGCCCCGGAGACCTCCAGGATGCGTCCCAGCATCACCGCGAAGCCTATGACGAGCCCGATCACCGCGAGCGTGTCCCCGAAGCCCTCCGTGATGGCCGTCGCCACGTCCGGCGGCGCCAACCCGCCCACGAGCCCCACTATGGAGGCCGCGATGAGCAGCGCGGGAAAGGCGTGTACCTTGGTGCGCACCACGAGAAAGACCAGCACCAGCACCCCGATGACCAGCCCTACTATAGCCTGTGCTTCCGCATCCATCCCGATTACCTCCCTCTAGTCCCGACGGAAAGCCTTCCCGCCGCCCACCGACTTCTAAGAGCCCGCGAAGTACCCGTCCTCCGGCTCGCGGAGCGCGGCCGGCTCCCCTCTCTCCGCCTCGTCGAAGCCCACGAAGTTCCCGGCCCCGGTAAATGCCATCTCGCACGCCTCCTCAACGACCTCTACGTCGCCACCCGCGAGGGCCTCGTCGAGGAGGTTCTCCGAGAGGTAGACGTGCCGCAGGTGCAAGGTGTTCGGGATGCGGACAAAGCGGGTCTCCTCCGGCGCCACCCCCCAGTTGCACCGCACGGCGGCCTCCAGCGCCTCCCGGTCGTTGTGGAGGACCAGCGGGATCTTGCCGCGCTCGACGAACGTGCTCGTGAGGACGTTCTGGTTCATGACCCCCAGGTCCACCTTGTCGTACAGCCGGCGGGTGGCGAAGTCCGCGAGCCCGACACCAAGGGCGTTGCCGTGGGACTCCTCGGTGAGGTCGCCGACGACCAGGTACTTGGCCCGGGGGCTCTCCGGCTCCTCGACGCCGAGGATGCGGAAGCGGCCTATGGTGTTGGTATCCATGCCGGTGCCGCTGAAGTTCTTTCCCAACTCGTCCACAAAGAGGATGTCCGTGTCGGAGACGGGCAGCTTCGGCATGAGAGCGGCCGACTCCCGCAGGAGCTCCTTCTCCCGCTGGGGTATCTGGTCCGGTGGGATCGCCTCCACCTTCGCCGTCTCCTCGTAAGCGTTCTCGACGAGGCCGACGCCGAAGAGCACCCGCCCCGAACGGAGCACCTCCTCCCCCACCTCGACCATGTAGCCGCTGATGCCCCGCACGCCGTAGGCGTGGAGGGCCAGGGCCTCCTCGTGCTTCCCGAGCCCTATCGAGGCCATCTTCAACAGGCCGCTCTCTATCTCGGCCCGGAAGTCCGTGTGGAGCTTGATCCTGCCTACCACCACAACCCCGTCGGCCTCCGAGGCCAGCCGGTCCATAAAGACCGGCACCCCAAGCCCGGTCTCCCCGAGCCGGACGACCTCCATCGAGGACCGCACGGGCGCCCCGCAGAACTCTTCCGTAACACCGAGGCTCTGGAGGACCTGGACCTGTCCCTCGGCCGTCGCCCCGCCGTGGCTGCCCATCGCCGGCACTATAAAGGGCCTGGCACCCTTCTCCTTCAGCTCCTCGACCAGCGAGCGCAACACGACGGCTATGTTCGCGATGCCCCGGCTCCCGGCGGTGATGGCGACCTCCATGCCGGGCTCCACGCGGGCACTGATCTCCGGCTTCCCGCACTCCTCCTTCAGCGCCTCCCCGACGTCCTCCACCCGCTCTCTCGGGAAGCTCTGCCGTACCTTGACCACCTTCGGAAACCTCATCCGGCTCCTCCCTCTTCACTCTCCGGCTGCGACAGCTTGCGGGCGAGCTCCAACGCGGCCTTTAGGCTCCCGTGGTCGGCCTTGCCGGTACCGGCTATGTCGAAGGCCGTGCCGTGGTCCACGCTGGTTCGGAAGAAGGGCAGCCCCACAGTGACGTTGACCCCGGTATCGAAGCCCATGAGCTTTACCGGGATGTGTCCCTGATCGTGGTACTGGACGACCACCATGTCGAACTCGCCCCTCTGAGCCCGCATGAGGATCGTGTCCGCCGACCACGGGCCGCTCGCGTCTATACCCTCCTCCCTGGCATCCCGCACGGCGGGCGCGATGTGCTCGGCGTCCTCGTCCCCGAAGAGCCGGTTCTCGCCGGCGTGGGGGTTGAGGCCCGCCACGGCTATCCTGGGCTCCTCCACGCCGATCTTCCGCAGCGCGCCATGGGCCAGTCGGATCACGATCAGCTCCCGCTCCCGCCGGACGCGGTCTATGGCAACCGCGAGCGAGACGTGGGTGCTGACGTGTATGACCCGCAGCTCTTCGGCCACCACCATCATCGCGTAGTCCTTCGTGGAGGTGAGGTCCGCGAGTATCTCCGTGTGCCCGGGATACTTCAGACCAGCCCGGTGCAGAGCTTCCTTGTTCAAAGGAGCCGTGGCTATGGCCTTTATCTCCCCGTTCTGAGCCAGCTCGACCGCCCGGCGGACGTACTCGTAGGCGGCGGCGCCCGCCCGCCCGTCGAGCTCACCGAACGGCAGGTCCTCCGGCAGCTCGCTGGCCGGTACCAGGTCGACGACGCCCGGCTCGTAGACGCCTTCGCCTGGCTCTGAAACGGCGTTTACGCGCAATGGGAGCCTCAGGAGCCGCACGGCGCGCTCCAGGATCTTCTGGTCGCCGATCACCACCGCCCGGCTCTCCTCGTGGAAGCCGGGCTCGGCAAACATCTTTGCTATTACCTGGGGCCCTATACCGGCAGGGTCCCCGAGGGTCACTCCTATAGGCGGTTCTTTCATGGCATCCGTCCTTCTCCAGGGTTGGTCAGGGCATAGAGAGCATTTACCAGGGTCTCCGTCCCCCGAAACCCCCGGCCTTGGTGACGACGCGGTACGGGCGCGGGCCGATCAACTCCCCAAAAGGCACCCCGGCCTCGACCTCCCCCCGGAGCAGAACCCCAGAGGCACCGAGCCGCCGCGCCACGTTCATCGCCGTATCACCTCCGGTCAGCACGAGCGCATCGAAAGCCTCACCTTCCGCGAGTTCCGCCACGACACCCGCCAGGGCCTCCGCCACGAGACCGGCGGCGGCCCGGTCAACGCCGTGCCACTTCAGGGCGGCGTCTACCTCCTTCCCGCAGGTCGAGAAGAGTGCCACGTCGCGCCCCTCCCCGAGCAGCTTGAGGGCGGTAGCGGCGACCGACTCACCAGCGGCCCTCGCATCTCCGGCGCAGACGGCCCCAGAATCGAGCGGGACCGGGACTACCCCGGCAAGGTCTGCGAGCCGGCGGAGCTGCCCACGGGAGACCTCGTTGACGCTGCCAACCACCGTGAGCACCCGCCGGGACGGATCCAGGGCCGCGCCTGCATCTCCGGCGCAGGGGCCAGGGTAGGCCTCGCCCAGAGCCAGGCCGCCGGAGCCGGCCCACAGCACATCCGAGGGGTCTGGTATGGCCCTCACGAGCGCGGCGAGGTGCTCCCC
>JACCZN010000277.1 GCA_013695915.1 Rubrobacter sp. | reverse complement strand
GGTGGGCTTCCGCCCCGGATGACCACCCATCTCCAACTGCGCTGACAAAGCCGCTCCTTTCTGTCTCCCACAAGCATCTGTTCAAATCCTAACGTAGACTGGTGACAACCAGCGTCACCCATCTTTGGAAACCGAGGTAAAGTGTCCCGCACCGCGAGGCTTTTGGAACTACTGGTCAGGGTACAAACCAGAGCCCACTTCACCTCTCAAGAGCTGGCCGAAGAGTTCGGAGTTTCCAGGCGCACCATCCTGCGGGACATGGCGGTCCTCTCCGAGATGGGTATTCCCTTGCGCTCCACGTCAGGGCCGGGCGGCGGATACTCGTTGCCCCGGGGCGGTAGGCGGCTGTCTCCTTCTTTGACGATGGACGAGGCTTTGGCACTGATCGTCTCCTACGAGGCCCTGCTGCGCTACCCGGTGTCCCCTTTTTCTTCGGAAGGCGTATCCGCAGTGACCAAGCTGCGTGCGGCGCTGCCCACGGACGTGGTGAGAGAGTTGGACGCGCTCCGCGAGCACGTGGCTGTTGTCGAGCCGGTGCGCGACTACGAGGCACCCCTGCTCGGGGAGTTGCTCCGGGCGGCGCTCGACGGCTCGCACTTGAAGGTGACCTACGACTCTATCGGCTCCGGGGTCTCAGAGCGAGTCATCTTCCCGTTCGGAGTGTACGCTTCTCAAGGATTCTGGTACTGCGCCTGCCACGACTACAAGAGGGAGATGAACGTCGGGCTGAGGGCGGATCGCTTTCTCTTGGTCGAGCGGTCGGAGGAACCGGACGGGCCGCCGCGACCACCGCATATACCATTGGTGAACTGGACGCACGAGGTAAGAAACGATCTCGGGGAGAGGTTGAGACTTCGGGTTTCAGTGAGCGAGCGGGGCGCGAAGAGCTTCGAGCTGGTTTCCCTGCTCGGTCGGATCGAGGTGGAGGGGAATGCGGGCGCCTTGGTGGAAGCTGAGATACCGCGCTCGGAAATCGACTTCTACGCTTCTCGTCTGTTGAGTATTGGGACCGATGTCCTGGTAGAGTCGCCTGCTGAACTAGTCTGGGCAATACGTGAAAAGGCGCTGGAGGTCGCACGCCTCTACGACTGAGACTACCCAGACGTGACCGCGTGAATCACGCATCAAACGTCTTAGCGTACAGATTTCCCAAAATGGTACTGTGACCCCGTGCTGTGCTCCGCGTCCTCCATCCAGGCTCCGAGTTCGCCTTCCACGCCCTCGCGCACGATCTTTGTGAACCTTCCGGCCAGCTCCTGGATCTGTGCCAGTTCGGGACAGCGCTCCCGCAGCTCACCTAGCCACCGACTCTGCTCTGGAGGCAGCGCCTCCGGGTCCTTGGTCTCCAGCATCAAAAGGCGCGCCGCCTCCTGGGATTCGTACCTGCTTCCCTTAGGAGGTCCATCGGCCTCCTCGCTGGCGATGGGCGCAGAAGCTGGAGGCGCCAGTCCCTTACGTAATCACCTGAGGTGGTCGGCGACAGCATCGTAGGAACCCTCGTAGCCCATCTCCTTGATCTCTCGCCACAGTCGGGACATGTTGATGCAGCGCTCCCTCCATCGGCGCTCCAGATACTCCGCGTAGGGGGCAACGGGACTAGGCTTCTTCTTTTTGGGCCTCTTCCTCTCCGGGAAACCGTCGGCGTTCAGCCAGCGGACGACGGTGCCCTGACTCAAACCAACCTGGCCCGCTATGTCCTCGACATACAGGCCGCGTTCCCTCAGTTCCACCACTCGCTCGTAAAGCTTTAGGCGCTTGTCGCGCTGGCCGGGGTCGGAGCGATGGCCCCATCCGGGATGACCGCCTTCTCTAGACGGTTCTGGGACGGGAATCTCCTCCTGCCTCGCAGGATCCTCCTCGGACTCGCGCAGCGCGTGCCGGTGTCGCTCAACCGCCCTCTCTACGGCGTTGTAGAGATTCTTTAGTATGTGGAAGCGGTCTGCGACCTGTACCGCCTCGGGGGCTCCCGCGCTCGCGCCTTCTATGTAGGGACGGTAGCGGTCGCGGGCGATTATCTCGATGCCGGGGTTCGCGCGAAGCCAATCGGCGAGTGTCTCGGCCTCTCGGTCAGGCAGCAGCTCTATGGGCTCATGCCTCTCCAAGTCCACGATGATCGTTGCGTATGTCTGACCGCGACGCAACGAGAAGTCGTCTACTCCGATGATGTGGGGATTCGGGTAAGAAGCAGTGGCGGCTCGCCCGATATAGTGCAGTAACGTCGAGGGAGAGGCCGCCATTCCCAATCGCCGGATCAGTCGAGACCCGGCCTCTCCGCCAAGCGCGAAGCCCACCAGCTCCAGGACCTCATGCAAACGCACCGTCTTGCGGGCGTAGGATTCGACAAGATCAGGTAAGCGCTCGGTGAAGATCCGACGCGGACACCCCTCCTCTGGACAGCGGAACTTCCTCACATCCAGGGAGAACCTTACGCGGCGACCACTCCAAGGTAAGTCCGCCACCGTGCGCCCGTAGTGACTATGCAGCCGCGCTGTTCGGTGGCCGCAGACGGGACAGGCCACTGGTAGCGCGGTGCTCACGAGAGTCAGCGAGACGGTGTCGGCGTCGATGAATGTATCTTCGAGCTTCAGGCCGGGTACTTTGGGTAGCAGGGTCATGGGTAGCTTCGATATTCGTCTCATGCTGTGCTTTGTAGCTCATGTAGCTACTTTGCTGCACCAAAAGCTCGAGTGAACCAGATACGAACCAAAACCTGCCACTAGATTGCAGTAAAAGTTACTAATGAAGCAGGCTATCGATCTCGGCCAGCGAGCGCGCGAGATCGGCGTAGCTAGTGCCTTTGAGCGTCCTCAGCAGCTTGTCGTCCGCGGTAACCATGACCGTGCCTGTCTCCTCGGCGAGAGCAAGGAACAGGGCATCGTAGATGATGGCACCGGACTCGAAGGTGATCTCGACGGCGCGGGGAATGAGATCTTCGGGACCGTACAGTGAGAGCGGTATCGCAGAGATCACCTCCCAAGCCTCTGACACCTCCTCGCGGGAAAGCTCGCCGCGGCGGTGCCTCTGCCACAAGGCATTGAAGGCCTCCGGCAGAAGCGTGCCGGGGGCATGCAACCCCACCCTACGGTCGCCTACGGCTGCTTCAAGTGCCTCTATCTCTTCTTGATCGTCTTCAAGCAGATGGAACTTTACGGCCACGCTGGTGTCCAGGACCAGCGTGCGCGGCCTTCTCTGCTCGCTCAAGACCCGGCTAGGTTCTGGAGTCGCGGTCGGCCCGGATTATCTCCGCGGAGTCGGAGAAGCGCCGTCCCTCGGCGGCAAACTTCTCGCGGAGGGCCTTTGCGCGCCTGGCCCACTCCTTTGGATCCCCGCTCGCCTTCTTGGTTGGCTCGAGCGGCGTCTTCTTCTCTGACATCTGTTACCTCCTCTATCCGAGATTGTACTCTTATGGTTTCTACGCCCATGCGATCTCCTCTACCGCATTCTGCAGGTCGCCCTGGGTGCCGCGCACGTAGACCATCGTGGTGTCCAGTGAGTCGTGGCCCATGATCTGCGCCAGCCGGTGAAGCGCCGTCTTCTGGGCCATCCTGTATCCAAAGCGGTGCCTGAGGTCGTGGCAGCTAACGTCCTCGACCTTCGCCAGCTCAGCGTACCTCTTCACCAGATACCCGAGGCCCCGTACGGTAATCGGCTGTGGCTCCCTCTCCCCGGAGCCATTCGTCTTGCCCTTGCGGGACGGGAACAGCCACGGCGAGCCGGCTCCGCCCGGCAGTATCTCCATCCACTCCCGCAGGGCTTCCCGGGCAGTGACGTTCAAGGGTACCTCCCGGTACTTGCCTCGCTTGCCGTAGACTGCAAGATGCCCACTCCTCTTACCCAGCTTCACGTGCTCGGGCTTGAGCTTACACAGCTCCTCCGCTCGCAGACCCGTATGCAGCGCCAACACCATCAGGGTCCGGTCCCGGGGAGTGCCGTAGTTCTCTGCAGCCACGACCAGCGCAGACTCTTCCTTATCGGACAGATGCCTCGGAGGCGGTACTACCCTCGGCACCAGCTTCACCGCCCTCGCCGGGTCCCTGGAAACCACTCCCTGATCCACCGCCCAGGAGAAGTAGCGCTTCACAGAGACCAGATACCTGTTGATGGAGGCCGGCTTCAGCTCGGCTACGTTCTTCAGGTGAGAGCGGTACATTGTGATCGTGGGCGTCGTCACCGCCGAAGAGGAGAACGACTCTTCCGACTCCTCACCCTCGGACCACGAAGACTCACAGAAGGCGGCGAACCCCCTCAAGTCTGAGAGGTAGTTGCGCACGGTGTCAGCGGCCAGGTCCTGCTCCTCGCGTAGATACCTACCGTACCGCTCTAGCTCCCTCTGCCCGGCCGTAGAGAGCGTTGGTTTCTCCGTGCGGCTCATGATTGAATATTAGCAGACATTGTTCTGAGCAGTTCT
>JACCZN010000271.1 GCA_013695915.1 Rubrobacter sp. | reverse complement strand
GACATGAACAACGAGGAGCAGAAGCGCGGGGCCGAGGCTCGGCCGCGGAACTGGCTGGTACCCGTGATACTGCTGTCGCTGCGGGAGTGGAACTCCTACGGCTACGAGCTTATGGAGCGGGCTTCGGCCTTCGGGTTCGAGGCGATGAACCCGGGCACGTTGTACCGGACCCTGCGGCAGATGGAGAAGGACGGCATCGTGGAGTCCACGTGGGAGACCTCCAAGGGGGGGCCGGCCAGGAGGATGTACACCATCACCAACTCCGGGCGGAGCTACCTGGACTTCTGGGCCAAGTCCCTGGAGCAGTATCAGCAGACGATGGACGCTTTCTTCCAGCTCTATACCGGTCGGCCACCGCGGCGAAGCGGAGAGGACCGGTCCGGGGAAGGCTCTTCCGGCCAAGAACGGCTCGGAGAGGACGAGTCCGGGGGCAAGAACCAGACCGGATAGACCCGGGAGCAGCTGAAGAGGCTCCTCGGGGTGACAGGACAGTAGGAAACGTTCGCGGGAGACCGCGAGAAGGGAAATAGAGCAATGGCTAGCGCAGAGAAGGCCAACAAGGCCGCAGAGAAGTTCGCGGAGACCACGCGGGACTCCTACCAGACGATGGTGGATCAGGCCGTCGGCTTGCAGGAGCGGAACATCCGCTTTGCCCAGGGCACGGTGGACAACTCCATAAAGGAGTTGCGCCAGCAGGCCGAGAGCAACCGGGCGCTGACCCAGAAGCTCGTCGAGCACGGCGAGAAGCAGCGCAGCGCCTACCAGACGCTCGTGGAGGAGTCCGTCGACGCTTACATGGACCTCCTGTACGCGCCGCTCTCCTACTACAAGGAGGGGCTGGAGTCCGCCAAGAAGGTCACCGCCCGGTAGACGGCGCGGTAGACGGCGCCGGCGCGGTAGACGGCGCTAACGACCGCGGGGTGGCATCGGAAGGGCCGGGTTCACCGAACCCGGCGGCCCTTCCGCTTGTGCTATGCTCGTTTACGGGAAGCCCACGTATCTTAGGAAAGGAGCGTACCGCAGTGGATGACAGGCAGATGAAGCAGGTAAACGAGGCCGCGGAGAAGTTCGCCGAGGCCATACGGGAGTCTTACCAGACGGTCGGGGAGCACTCGGCGGAGGCCCGGGAGCGGAGCACGCAGCTCACCCAGAGCTTCTTCGAGAGCGTCATCAACGAGCTCGAGCGGCAGTCCGAGAGCAGCCAGGCGGCTTCGAGGGACCTGATCGAGCAGTCCAAAAAGCAGCAGGAGGCGTTCCAGTCGCTCTCCCGGGAGGCGACGAACACGTACATCAACTTCCTGAACTCCGTGTTCTCCTACTACCAGGGTGGGCCCGGAGGCAGGTCCCAGGACAAGAACAGCTAGAGCCCGGCGCCGGAGTGCGGTCCCCGGAGGCCGGTGTCGCGGGTACGGCCTGCGGCACCGGCCTCGTCCTGTCTGGATGGCCTTTTTTCGGATATGCTACACAAGAGGCGTAACGGGCGAACAGAGGAGGAGCATGAGCTTCGGTAACAACGGCGACGAGATAGTAATCTCCACGCCCCTGAGGACGGCCGTCGGTACCTTCGGCGGGGCTCTCAAGGACACCCCGGCCACCGACCTCGGGGCGACGGTCGGCAGGGAGGTCCTCTCGCGGGCCGGCATCGAGGGCGAGCAGGTGGACCAGGTGATAATCGGGAACATCCTCTCCGCCGGACAGGGGATGAACCCCGGCCGCCAGGTCGGGATAAAGACGGGGCTCCCGGTGGAGACCCCCGGCATGACGCTGAACAGGATGTGCGGCTCGGGTCTGCAGGCCATAGTCTCGGCGGCGCAGGAGATCGCGCTCGGGGACGCGGACGTCGTGCTCGCGGGCGGCATCGAGAACATGGACCAGGCGCCGTTCCTGATGCCGAACGGGCGCTACGGCTACCGGATGGGCATGCCGAGCGCGGAGATACTGGACCACATGGTCTATGACGGCCTGTGGGACGTGTTCAACGACTACCACATGGGCGTGACGGCCGAGAACGTGGCCGAGCAGTACGGCGTAAGCCGCGAGGAGAGTGACGCCTACGCTGTCAAGAGCCACCAGCGGGCCGCGAAGTCCAACGAGGAGGAGTACTTCTCCGGCCAGATAGTACCGGTCGAGATCAAGCAGAAGCGGGAGACCGTGCAGTTCACCGAGGACGAGCACGTCCGGCCGGACGCGAGCGAGGAGGGTTTCGCCAAGCTCAAGACGGTCTTCAAGAAGGAGGGCGGCACCGTCACGGCCGGTAACGCCAGCGGCATCAACGACGGCGCGGCGCTGGCCCTCGTGAGCGGTGCCCGCAAGGCCGAGGAGCTCGGGCTGCCGGTTGCGGGCAGGCTGGTCTCGGCGGCCGTGGCGGGCGTGGACCCCTCGGTGATGGGCACGGGCATGATACCGGCCTCCCGGGCGGCCCTGAAGAAGGCCGGGCTCTCCGTGGACGACCTGGACGTGGTCGAGGCCAACGAGGCGTTCTCCTCCATAGCCGTCGCCGTGGGCCGGGAGCTGGAGGTGCCGGAGGAGAAGCTGAATCCCCTCGGCGGGGCCGTTGCTCTCGGACACCCGGTAGGAGCGACCGGCGCCATACTCACGGTAAAGGTCCTGCACGAGCTGGCCCGCACCGGTGGCCGCTACGGTCTGGTCACCCTCTGCATCGGGGGCGGCATGGGCATAGCCGCCATCTACGAGCGGGCCTAGTAGCCCCGGTCCGCCGTCCAGGGGACCTTCGAGAGCCGCGGCGCCCTGGCGTGCCGCGGCTCTCTCGCGTCGGCTCCCCACGCCGAAGAGAGACTCGGTGCGAGAGAGCCCGCGGCGGCGGGCGCTCTGTAGTGTTACGATGGGCACAAGGGTCGAGCGAGGAGGTGAAGACCTTGATGACCGCCTTCAAGCAACTGTCTCGGGGCGGAGCGTTCTGCGGGGTCCCGTTAGGTATGAGTTCGGTCAACAACTGGCTGGCGGCGCCCGCGTTCGGCGAAGCCCTGTCCCTCGCGCTGGTGGTAGGAGCGTTCGCCGGGGCGGGGGTGTGGATGTTCCGGAGCTGGGGAGGGACCGCCCAGGCTCCCGACGGACCCTCTCCGGAGGTAGCGACGGAGCCCCGGCGGGAGCGCGAACCGGTAACCAGCTAACGAGAGAGGAAGGATCTTGGGGAGCGTCGCTCCCCAGCGTTCATTCCACGGTGCGGGGTGCGGAACCTCCCGCGTCCCGCCTGCTGGTTACCGCGTAAACGATGCCCGCGACGAGCACCAAGACGCCCGCTATGGCCGAGAGGTAGGCGGCGAAGCCGATCTCCACGGGACCGGTGCCGAAAGGCGGCTGGACGATCCGGTAGAGGACCCGGGAAGCGGAGACGAAGCCCAGCACCGCTATGAGACCGCCCACGGCCGTCGGGCTCAACGGAGAGCGCCCGCGGGCCGCGGCTACCACCAACCCGACCACCACCGCGCTGAGCGCCAGCACGAGGCTGCTGGTGTGGGGCGTGGGCAGCCAGCCGCTCCAGGCTATCTCCCCGCCGTCGTCTCCAATAGTCGTGTAGAACGTAAAGAAGGTGTATCCGAACACGACCTGACCTATCGCTCCCAGGGCGGCCAGACCCAGCCAGGGGTTCGCGCCGCCCTGTTCCGGCGCTATCCAGGGCCTCGCCTCCATCTGGCGGGCGGTCGGGCTGAAGGCGTGGAGGAACCCGCCCGCCGCTACCGCAAGACACCCGGCGAAGGCGATCCAGATCCCGGCCAGGAGATCCGCGTTGGCGGCCTCCGCCGGCAGACAGTACCAGAGACAGGAGCCGGTGAGGCTGAGGGTCTCGGTGCCGCGCAGCTCGAAGTCGAAGGGTGGGGCGAGCATCCGGTAACCGAGCTGGAGGGTGGCGAGCAGACCTGCTACACCCACGAGCAGGCCCACGTTCCGCCCACGGACAGGGTTACGCCCCGTGGCCGTCAGGATGAACAACCCGACCGCTACCAGCGCGGCGAGGAGGATGAGGTGCGAGGTCTGCGGGACTCCATTCCAGGCGTCCTGCCGCTCACCCTCGTACAGGTAAAAGTCGGACCCCAGAGACACGAACAAGAGCGCCGCACCCGCCAGAGCGAGCCAGAGCCAGGGCGTTATCCTCTGCATGAACGTCGGAACATCGGGATGGGAAAACCCACCCGATGACCCCCTCACCTCCTACCTTCTTCCCGCTTTTCTGACTTCCCAGCTTACAGTTTACTAGAAGGTTAGTATTTTTGTAGCAAGATGCACTCGCTAGAGAGGTGAGGAGAGGTCAAACTTCGGTGGGGCGTAGCTCCTCTGGCTACCCGAGGTAGATCAGCTCCGAGGTGCCGTCGGCCACCTCGGTCAGGATCTCGCCGAGGTCCCGGCGCACGGCTCCCCAGCGGCGGAGGTCATCGTCGGATACCGCACGGGCATCCATGCACCGCGGTCAGACGGAGACGAAGAGGTCGTTCTCCACGGCCTTGTTCATGTAGTCGAGCAAGCGCTTGTTCGACCCCGGGTCAGGGACCCCGTCTTCCTTGAGTATCTCCACCGTGTCTCCGGCCAGCCTTACCTCGGCCTCCAGACCGTCCCGGTGCGCCACCGAGGCGAAGTGATAGGCCATAAAGGCCGGACGGGTACTGACGGCCGGGTCGAGACCCGAGAAAAAGACCAGCTTTCTGCGTTGCACTCTATTGCTCCTCTTCTGGTACGTGTTGTCCGGGCGGGTGACAGGCGGCGTAGTGGCCCGGAGCCACCTCCCGCAGCTCCGGTCCGATGGTAGCATAC
>JACCZN010000212.1 GCA_013695915.1 Rubrobacter sp. | reverse complement strand
TCTCGGCCCCCGCCAAGGGTGTCGACGGGACCTTCGTCTACAAGGTCAACCACGAGTCCTACGACCCGGGCAGCCACGACGTGGTCTCGAACTCGAGCTGCACCACCAACTGCATCGTCCCGATGGTCAAGGTGCTCATGGACAGCTTCGGCCTCGACTCTGGCTACATGACCACCGTCCACGCCTACACCAACGACCAGAGCCTTCTCGACACGGCCCACAAGGACCCGCGCCGCGCCCGGAGCGCGCCGAACAACGTCGTCCCGACCTCCACGGGAGCCGCGCGGACGGCCAGCGTGATCTACCCGGAGCTCGAGGGCAAGATAGACGGCATGGCGATGCGGGTGCCGGTGGCGGACGGCTCGATCACGGACTTCGTGGGCCGCGTCTCCCGCGAGGTGACCGCCGAGGAGGTCAATGACGCCTTCCGGGAGGCTGCCAACGGCCAGCTGCGGGACATCATGGTCTACAACGAGGACCCGATAGTCTCCTCCGACATCATTGGCAACCCGGCGAGCTGCGTCTTCGACTCGCCGCTAACGATGGCGAGCGGCCAGAACGTGAAGATCCTCGGCTGGTACGACAACGAGTGGGGTTACTCCTGCCGCACCTGTGACCTGGTGCAGTACGTCGGGGAGAAGCTGTAGCAGAGTAGTCTTCCGGAGGTCCGGGGGCGGCAACGTCCCCGAACCCCGTCGCCCTTGGAGGGTCCATGAAGAAAAGGAGCGTCAGAGAGCTCGACCTGCCGGGAAAGCGGGTCCTCGTGCGGGTGGACTTCAACGTCCCCGTAAAGGACGGCCGGGTGACGGACGACACGCGCATCCGGCGCGCCATCCCGACCATCCGCTACCTCCTCTCCGAGGGGGCGCGCCCCATCCTGATCTCGCACCTCGGCCGCCCGAAGGGCGAGCCGGACCCGAAGTACTCCATGGACCCGGTCTCCCGGTCTCTGGGCGAGCTGCTGGAGCTTCAGGTCCTGAAGCTCGACGCCGCAGTGGGCCCGGAGGTGGAGGAGGCCCTCGACGACTGGGACGGCCAGGGTGTGGCGCTGCTGGAGAACTCCCGCTTCTACCCCGGGGAGACAGAGAACGACCCAGAGCTCTCCGGACAGCTCGCGCGCCTCGCGGACCTGTACGTAAACGACGCCTTCGGGGCAGCCCACCGGGCTCACGCGACCACCGTCGGTGTAGCGGAGCTCCTGCCCCCGGCGGCGGGTCTCTTGATGGAAGAGGAGCTCGACAACCTCGAACGGGTACTGCGGGAGCCCGAGCGCCCGCTCGTAGCCATCCTCGGCGGGGCCAAGGTCTCCGACAAGCTCGGCGTCATAGAGAGCCTGCTAGGGGCCGCGGATACTATACTTATCGGTGGGGCGATGTGCTTCACGTTCTTCAAGGCCAAAGGGTACGAGGTCGGCCAGTCGCTCGTGGAGGACGACTACCTCGACGAGGCCCGGTGGCTCATGGAAGAGGCCGGTGACCGGCTGGTGCTGCCGATAGACGTGGTCGTCGCCGACAGGATGGCTGAGGACGCCGACTCCCGCGCTGTAGAGGTGGACCGCATCCCGAACGACCACATGGGCCTCGACATAAGCCTCGGGACCGTCGGGATCTTCCGGGGGCACATAGAGCGCGCGCGGACGGTCTTCTGGAACGGGCCGATGGGCGTCTTCGAGATGGAGGCCTTCGCCCGGGGCACGGAGGACGTGGCCCGGGCGGTCGCGGAGAGCGAAGCCATGAGCGTCGTGGGCGGCGGGGACTCGGTCGCCGCCGTAGAGAAGCTCGGCCTCGGGGACCGGATGGGCTTCATCTCCACCGGCGGCGGCGCCTCCCTGGAGTACATAGAGGGACGGGAGCTGCCCGGCGTGGCGGTCCTCCCCGACGGAAAAGGTGGTGCGTAGCATGGCGCGGCGTCCGATGATGGCGGCGAACTGGAAGATGAACAAGACGGTCCGGGAGGCCGAGGAGTACCTGGCCGCGCTCACGCCCCGGGTGGAGGCCGACGCCGGGGACGGCGAGGTCGACGTGGCGGTCTTCGTCCCGTTCACCGCCCTCGGGGCGGTAGGCCGCATGGCCGGGGACTCCAGCGTGATGGCCGGGGCGCAGAACTTCTACTACGAGGACTCCGGGGCGTTCACCGGGGAGGTGTCGGTCCCGATGCTCCTCGACCTCGGGGTCCGGGCCGTAATAACCGGGCACTCCGAGCGGCGCGAGATCTTCGGCGAGACGGATACCCTGGTCGCCCGCAAGACCTCCCGCGCTCTCACCGCCGGCCTCCTGCCCGTGGTCTGCGTGGGGGAGACCAAGGAGGAGCGGGACTCGGGTGGCATGTGGGACAAGGTCTCGAAGCAGGTCCGGGCCGTGGTGGAGGGGCTCGGCGAGAACGCATCCTCAGGAGAGGTAGCCGACAGGCTCGTCTTCGCCTACGAGCCTATCTGGGCCATAGGCACCGGCGACACCGCCACCCCCGACGACGCCCAGGACGCGGCCCGCAAGGTCCGGGACCTCCTCGGCGAGCTCAGGGGCGAGGAGTTCGCGGACCGGGTGCGCATCCTCTACGGGGGCTCGGTAAAGCCGGAGAACGTAGGCGAGATCATGGCCCGGGACGACGTTGACGGCGGTCTCGTCGGCGGCGCGAGCCTCGAGGCCGCCTCGTTTATAGAGCTGGTAGCGGGTGCCAGAAAGGGCACCGTCTAGCTCTCCCCGCCCGAGGGAGGATAGAGGCCGGGTCCGGCTCCAGGCTCTATGACCGCGCGCAGAGCTTATGGTAGAGTTTCGTGTATGATTTACGTACTGGCCTTCTTGCACACGGCGTTCTGCATATCCCTCGTGGGGCTCATACTCCTACACTCCGGCAAAGGCGGGGGGCTCTCGTCCTCGCTCGGCGGCGGCATGGGAGGCACCTTCTCCGGTACCACCGTTATGGAGAAGAACCTCACCAGGCTTACGCTCATAGTGGTCGGGCTCTTCGTCCTGACCACGGTAGTCCTGATCTACCTTTAGAAGCCCCTAGCGGGTCGCAGCGGAAAAGAATAGGAGTCGCCCGGGGAGGATGGGGAGAACAGGCGACTCCTGACCCGTAGTATATACTCCATCGCCCATCTGAGCGTGTAATTGGTTACATAGTCTCGCTCTCCGGCCCCGTACGCAACGGTCTGCACCACGGGCGCTCAAGCGGAGAGGGCCCCGGCGCGCCTGCCAGAACCAGCTAGTACGGGATGTTGGCGAAGGCGACCGTGGAGAAGATCTCACGGCGAAGACGCCGCTTCCGATGGAGAGAGGCGGGGCTTCTCACGCTGTGGGAAGACGAGGAGCCGTCCTGTAGGCGGCGTTCGCTACGGAGCGCCGCAAAGGCGGCGAGGGCGAACGCGCCGAAGCCGACGGGTAGCAGTATGGCGAGGCTTGTAGAGCCGCCGAGCACCACCCAGATGATGAGCATGGTAACGGAGCCGAAGAGGCCCGTAAGGCGGATGGATTGCAGCAACTCCCGCCAGTACTCTCGCTGCTGGTCCGTAAGCTGGTCGTGGTGTCACAGAGACCATGTCCCAGAAGCCGTGTGGAGAGAGTGTAGCGGGTGTCGGAGGGGGGACTCGAACCCCCACCCCCTTATCGGGGACTAGGCCCTCAACCTAGCGCGTCTACCAATTCCGCC
>JACCZN010000209.1 GCA_013695915.1 Rubrobacter sp. | reverse complement strand
GCCTCCCGGCGGCTGCCGATGGAGTTCGCCGTCGTCGGCCTCTCCCGCACGGAGCTCGGCCACGAGGAGTTCCGCGCCCGGCTGCGCGAGGGGCTCGAAGAGCACCGCCCGGGCCGCATCTCCGAGGACGTCTGGGAGTCGTTCTCCAGGGGCATCTTCTATCTCGCCGGAGACTCCAAGGACCCGGAGACCTACACGGAGCTCCGGGAGTTCCTCCAGAAGCTCGACGCGGAGCGGGGGACGGGGGGGAACAGGATCTTCTACCTCTCCTCCTCGCCGTCGCTCTTCCCGGCCATCGTGGAGCGGCTCGGCGAGGCCGGGCTGAACGAGGGAAAGGGAGACGGGTACTCCCGGCTGGTCGTGGAGAAGCCCTTTGGGCGGGACCTGGAGAGCGCCCGGGAGTTGAACGGCGACATAAAGCGGTACTTCCGGGAGCGCCAGATCTACCGCATAGACCACTACCTCGGAAAAGAGACCGTCCAGAACATCCTGGCCCTGCGGTTCTCGAACGGCATCTTCGAGCCCGTCTGGAACCAGAACTACGTGGACCACGTCCAGATCACGGTCGCCGAGAGCGACGGTGTCGGCGACCGAGGTGCCTTCTACGAGGAGGCTGGCACCCTCCGGGACATCCTCCAGAACCACATGATGCAGGTCCTCTGCCTGACGGCGATGGAGCCGCCGGTCGCCTTCGATGCCGACTCCGTCCGGGAGGAGAAGGTAAAGGTGCTCAAGGCCGTCCGCCGCATTCCAGAGGACGAGGTGGACGGCTCGGCGGTGCGCGGCCAGTACGGCGAGGGCTGGGTGTGGGGCGGGAAGGTCCCGGGCTATCGCCAGGAGGAGGCGGTCTCCCCGGACTCCTCGACAGAGACCTACGCGGCTCTGAAGCTCTTCGTAGATAACTGGCGCTGGGCCGGAGTTCCGTTCTACGTCCGCTCTGGGAAGCGGCTCCCGAAGAAGGCGACGGAGATCGCCATCCAGTTCAAGAAGACCCCGCACACGCCGTTCGCCGGGGCCGAGACGCGGGGCCTCGAACCGAACACGCTGGTCATCCGCGTCCAGCCCGAGGAGGGCGTGTCGCTCAAGATCGGGGCCAAGGTACCGGGCTCGGGCTTCGAGGTAAGCTCGGTGAACATGGACCTCCTCTACGGCACGGCCTTCCTGGAAGAAGCCCCCGACGCCTACCAGCGGCTCTTGTTGGACCTGATGCTCGGCGACCCGACACTCTTTATCCGCTCGGACGAGGCGGAGGGTGCGTGGAGCATCCTGGACCCCGTGATGCGGTCCTGGTCGGAGAACGGCGGGGAGATAGCGACCTACCCGGCCGGCGACTGGGGGCCGGAGGAGGCCGACGAGCTCCTCCGGCAGGAGGGCCGGGAGTGGAGGAGGCCGTGATCGGGGAGACGAGGTCCTACCCCGGCGGGGGACCGATGACGGTAGAGGAGATAGAGCACGAGCTCGGTCAGCTCCGCATGGACGAGGAGGGCTCGGTCGGGCTGCGGGCCAGCGTGCTCAACCTGATCGTGGTCACCGACGAGGAGTCCGCGCCGCAGGTCACCGAGGAGGTTTCCCGGCTCGCCGGGCGCTACCCGGCGCGGGCGATACTCCTGATCTCGGACCCCGAAGAGGAGGAACCACACCTCGACGTGCAACTCTCGGCGTTCTGCAACGTCCGGGGCGGCGGCGCCCCCGGGGTACAGAGCACCCAGGTCTGCGCCGAGCAGATAACGGTCCACGCCGAGGGACCACCGGCCGAGCACCTGGAGAGCATCGCGGGGCCGCTCCTCATCCCGGACCTCCCGATCTTCCTCTGGTACCCGGGGGGCTTCAGCCCTCTCTCGCCGGAGTTCGCCGGTATGGCCGGCCTCGCCGACCGGCTCATCATCGACTCGGGCGCTTCCGGGGACGACCAGGGCTGTATCCGGGAGCTGGCCGGTATGGTCCGGCGCCGGGAGGTGCCGGCGGTCGGGGACCTGCAGTGGGTCGGGCTCTCGCCCTGGCGCTCCCTGCTCGCGGACGTCTTCAGTCCCCCGGAGCGTACCGGTCTCCTGCGGGAGATAGACCGGGTCGAGGTACTTCACGCCCCCGACGGCGAGTGCCGGGCGCTCCTGCTCGTGGGCTGGCTCGCCGACACCCTCGGCTGGCGCCCAGAGTCCGCGGAGGCGGACGGTGGCCGCGAGGTCCGGTTCTCCGGTCCCGCCGGAGCCGTGACCGTCGAGATCACCCGGAGCTCGCCCGAGGCCACGCTGCGCCGGGTTCGCCTCCGCGCGGGCGGCCTGAGCTTCCAGGTCTCCCGCCACCGGGAGGCGGCGGACGCCCGCACCACGGTGATG
>JACCZN010000183.1 GCA_013695915.1 Rubrobacter sp. | reverse complement strand
ACCCCCTCCGTACCCTGCAGAGCCTTCTCCACCCGGGCGACGCAGGAGCCGCACGTCATCCCCGTAACCGGGATGTTCACTGTGCTCCGCTCTCGCTCTACCTGCTTATCCACCGCTATTCGCTCCTCCCCGAGACCATCTATATACTATACTTCCCCACCCTATACGTGAAAAGTGAAAAGGCCAAGTGACTCTGGAAAAACGGTGAGGTTAAGGTTCGCCGCTACCGGTTGACCTGGTACCTCTGGGACCCAGGATGGTTATCGTCATACGGAATCCGGTTACACACTTCCGCCACGAAAAGGGCCTGCCTTTGGAAAATACCGTTGGTAAGCGGAAGGAGTTTAGCTGCGGTGATGCTATTCAACCGGATTCCGTATCATCGACTTCTGGAGGGCCTTCTCTGAGGTGGTTATCATCGTGCGCAGGCTCATCCGACGAGGTTGGACCAACTACCGTTGGGAGGGACAAACCTTGCCACCGACCGTGATCCATCCCCCTTATTGGCGCAAGCTCTTATTCTTTGACTACACCGAGAGGCCACACGGGATCTGCACCTCTACTCGACGGTTACGCTCTTTGCGAGGTTGCGAGGCTTGTCCACGTCGAGGCCCCGGTCCCTGGCGACGTGGTAGGCGAGCAGTTGCAGCGGCACGGTCCGGACGATGGGGCTCAGCACCTCCGGCATACCGGCGAGGGACTCCGGCAGCGGGAGCGTCGCGGCGGCCATCCTCCGGGCTTCGGAGTCTCCCTCGCGGGCTACGGCGACGACCCGGGCACCGCGGGCCACGGTCTCCTCGACGTTCGAGATGGTCTTCTCGCGGTAGACGCCCTCGCCGAGCAGGGCGACCACCGGGCAGTACTCGTCCACGAGGGCTATGGGGCCGTGCTTCATCTCGCCGGCCGGGTAGCCTTCCGAGGGGAGGTAGGAGATCTCCTTTAGCTTCAACGCGCCTTCGAGCGCCACGGGGTGCGAGGGGCCCCTCCCGAGAAAGAGCGAGCAGCGCGCCCCCTCGAAGACCTTTACGGCCGCCGCGATCGCGGCGTTCCCGGCCTCGCTGCCGAGGAGCTCCAGGGTCTCCTGGACACGCTCCGGCATCCGGCGCAGCTCGTGGCCGAGCCCGAGGAGATGCTCCTCGGGCAGGCTCTCCCGCGTCCGCGCCAGCCCGAGGGCGAGGAGCTCCAGAACGGCGAGTTGCGCGAGGAAGGTCTTGGTAGCCGCGACCCCTATCTCTGGGCCGGCTTTCGTCAGCAGCACCGCGTCGGCCTCGCGGGTTATCAGGGAGCCCTGGGTGTTGGTGACGGCGAGGACCCGGCCGCCGAAGCCCCGGGCGGCCTCGACCGCCGCCAGGGTGTCGCTCGTCTCGCCGCTCTGGGAGATGGGGACCACGAGCGTATTTCCATCGCCGATGGGGTCGGCGTACCGGTACTCGCTCGCCACGACGACCTCCACGGGCACGCGGGCGAGGCTCTCTATGGCGTGCTTGGCGACGAGCCCCGCATGGTAGGCCGTGCCGCAGGCTACCATCACTACCCGCTCGACCCCGGAGAGGAGCTCGTCCACCTCGGAGAGGTCCACGGAGCCGTCCGGGCGCAGCCGGCCGGAGAGCGTCGCGCCGAGGGCGGCGGGCTGCTCGTGGATCTCCTTGAGCATGTAGCTCTCGTAGCCGCCGAGCTCGACGGCCTCGGCGTCCCACTCGACCTCGAAAGGCTCGCGCTCGACCGGCTCCCCCTCCAGCGTGGAGAGCTCCACCGAGCCTCCTGTCAGGACCGCTATCTCCCCGTTCTCTACGACCAGGAACTCGTGGGTGTTGCCGAGCAGGGCCTGCACGGTGCTCGCCACGTAGTTCTCACCCTCGCCGAGGCCCACGACCAGCGGGCTCTGGTGGCGGGCGGCGGCTATGGTGTCCGGCTCGGCCGCACAGACGGCCGCCACCGCGAAAGAGCCGTGGAGGTGGCCCACGGTCTCCGCCAGCGCCTCGCGCAGCGACTCTCCGCGGCCAACACCCTCCGCGAGCAGGTGGGCTATGACCTCGGTGTCGGTCTCGGAGACGAAGGCGTGACCCCTCGCCTCCAGCCCGGCCCGGAGCTCCGCGTGGTTCTCGATGATGCCGTTGTGCACCACCGCCACGGCAGCCTCACCCTCGCCGCTCGTGTGCGGGTGGGCGTTGGTCTCGCTGGGCCGCCCGTGCGTCGCCCAGCGGGTGTGACCCACCCCGGCCTTGACGCCCGAGAGCCGGCCGTTCGTCTCCTCCAGCGCCCCGGCCAGGTTCTTTAGCTGGCCGACCCGCTTCACGAAGTCCAGAGTCCCGTGGTAACCGTTCGCCTCGTCCCCCGGCAGCGTCAGCGCGAGCCCCGCCGAGTCGTATCCCCGGTACTCCAGGTGCCGCAGGCCCTCCATGAGGACCCCCACACACCGCTCTCCACCTACGTAACCGACTATTCCACACATCGCTCTCGCCTCCCTCTGTTCTCCAACGGGGGGTGCCGCGGACGGGTGCGAGAAGACAGCAGGAGGTCTTACCCGGGTGCGGGGGGCATTTTGTTCCCGGTGTCGCCACCGGGGTTTGTCGCCACCCTTACGACCACCCGGAGGCCGAGACGCATCCGCCGAACGACTCGATAAACGTCTGCCTCGTCGACTCCTGCTCCCGTGTGGGCAGCAGTAGCCCTGGCGCTTTATGGCTGCTGTTCTCTCGACGGCCCGGGTCCCGAAGACCCCACCAAGCCTGTCTGATCCTCTATCGTCCCCTTACGGTTCTTTTATCTGGCCGAACCTCCTTCTCTTCACGGGGCAGGGTACCAATGTACCTGTAAACGCCCGGATTTCAAACCCCTCGGCTTGGTCGGCGTACAGAGCGTGCGGCACCTCGTACCAATGTACCTGTAAACGCCCGGATTTCAAACCCCTCCACCCCTCCGGCACACTTCGGACCGGTATCCGCTACGATTCCACCGTGCAGGAGAGAGACTTCGAGATACGTTTCGGGCGTAGAGAGGACGCGACGGAGGCCGCCGGCCTCTGGGTGCAGAGCGCCCGGGAGCACGAGGAGTACGACGCCGTCTACACTACCTCCCCGAACGCCGAGAGGACGATGCGCCGCTTTCTCGCGGACCTGTCCAGCGGCGGCTACGCCTGCCTGCTGGTGGCCGTCATCCGGAGAGAGGAGGGAGGGGAAGAGATGGTCGGCTTCCTCTCCGCAGAGCTCCGGGAAGGCTCCCCGGCCTTCAGCCCCAAGACCTGGACCTCCATAGACGACGTCTACGTGGCGCCGGGCCACCGGGGCCGGGGCATCGGGAGGTCCCTCCTCGACGGCTGCAAGGAGTGGTCCCGGGAGAAGGGAGCCGACGGCGTCTCGCTCCAGGTCGCCGCCGCCAACGAGCGCGCCAGGAAGCTCTACCGGGAGCTCGGCTTCCGCGAGGTCTCCGTCTACGAGGTCCTGGAGTTCTAGAGAGCCAGGGACCGCGACAGCACGCCGAGCCCCGGCTCCGGCTCGTACCCCGAACGGGCGTAGAACCCGGCCGCCTCCTCGACGGCCTGTACCTCTACATAAGATATACCTCTCTCGGAGCACCGCTCCTCCACGCCCTCCAGAAGCGCGGAGCCAACGCCCCGGCCCCGTTCCAGGCTCGCCACGTGGAGCTCTTCGATGCTGGCGAACCTCTCCCCGGTGGAGAGGCTCGTCCGGAGAGCGAGAGCTGCCACACCGGCGACCGTTCCTCCCGACAGCGGGGACCGGGCGGCGAGGAGCTCCAGGCGGCCCTCCTCGACCTCCGCCCGGACCCGGGCTACGGCGTCCGGGGGTAGCGGGTCTCCCTCCCGGAGGGCCTCCTCGAGCAGCGCGAGGGGCGCGGCGAGGTCGTGGGCCGGTACGGCCTCTACCTCAACGCCCCGGGGCACCGGCGGTCAGCCTCGAGGCCGCCTCGACCGCAGCGTCTATGTCCCGGTCGTCCACGCCGAGGTGCGTGCAGAGCCGCACCCTGCCGCGGGCGGCGGGTGTGGCGAGCACGCCCTCCCGGGCCAGGGCCCGGAGGAGGTCTTCGGGGCTGTCGGACCCGACCAGCACGATGTTCGTCTCCGGGGTCTCGACCTCGTAGCCGGCACGGGAGAGGCCCTCGGCGAGCCTGCGGGCCCGGGCGTGGTCCTCGTGCAGCCGCTTCGTGTGGTGCTCGAAGGCGTAGAGGGAGGCGGCGGCGATCACGCCGGCCTGCCGCATCCCGCCTCCGAGGGCCTTGCGGGCCCGCCGGGCCTCGCGGATTACCGGCTCGTCCCCGGCCAGCAGGGACCCTACAGGAGCCCCGAGGCCCTTGGAAGAGCAGACGGAGACCGTATCCGCGGGGGCGCACCACTCCGCCGCCGGGATACCGGTCGCGGCCTCCGCGTTGAAGAGCCGGGCGCCGTCCAGGTGTACCCCGAGGCCGAGCTCCCGGGCCTCCGCGGCCACGGCGGCGAACTCCTCGAAGGGGAAGACGCGGCCCCCGGCCATGTTGTGGGTGTTCTCCAGGCAGAGCAGCCGGGGGCGGGCGAAGTGTACGTTCTCCGGCCGGACGGCGGCCCGCAGCTCCGAGGTGCCGATGACGCCGCCCTCGCCGAGCAGGGTCCGCACCTGGAGACCCCCGATGAACGCCGGGGCCCCGCCCTCGTAGTTGAAGATGTGGGCGCCCTCGTGCAGGAGCACCTCCTCCCCCCGACCGGCCCCGACGAGAAGCCCGAGCTGGTTTGTCATGGTCCCCGACGGCGCGTACAGAGCAGCCTCCTTGCCGAGGAGCTCCGCCACGTACTCCTCCAGGCGGTTCACGGTCGGGTCCTCCCCGAAGACGTCGTCCCCGACCGGGGCCTCGGCCATCGCCCGCCGCATCCCCTCCGTGGGCTGCGTGACGGTGTCGCTGCGCAGGTCTATCATGGCCGCGCCTTCCACTCCGGCCCGGC
>JACCZN010000182.1 GCA_013695915.1 Rubrobacter sp. | reverse complement strand
ACGGGGACCGGCTCTTCGACGCCTTCCTGGCCGACGACGCCGACCCGGCGCCGGAGGTCGAGATAGACCCCGCAGAGGACGTGGCGGCCCTCCAGTACACGGGCGGCACGACCGGCGTCTCCAAGGGTGCGATGCTGACCCACCGCAACCTGGTAGCCAACGTGCAGCAGGCGCTCGACCTGTTTATCGACGACCCGGCGGAGTTCTCGAACAACGAGAAGATCGTCGGTATCCTGCCGATGTTCCACATCTTCGGCCTGACCTGTGTCATGCTCTTCGGCATCCGCCAGGGGCTGAACCAGCTCCTCCTGCCGCGCTTCGACCCCGAGGAGGTGCTGAACCTCGTAAAGAGCGAGGAGCCCGTGATGTTCAGCGGGGTGCCGACGATGTACATGGGCCTGAACGCCGTGCCGAACCTCGGGGAGTATGGCTTCGATAAGGTAAGGATCTACAACTCCGGCGGCGCCGCCCTCCCCGTCGAGCTCCTGCGCTCGTTCCGGGAGAAGACCGGACAGACCCTCTTCGAGGGCTACGGGCTCTCCGAGGCTTCCCCCGTGACGCACTTCAACCCGCCGTTCCTCGGCGAGACCCGGGAGGGCAGCATCGGCATCCCGGTACCGAGCACCGACGCCCGCATCGTGGACTCCGAGACCGGCGAGCAGGAGATGCCCGTCAACGAGCCGGGCGAGCTCGTGATCAAGGGCCCGCAGGTCATGAAGGGCTATCTGAACATGCCCGACGAGACCGCGAGGGCCCTCCGGTACGGCTGGCTCTACACCGGCGACGTCGCGAAGATGGACGAGGACGGCTACTTCTACATCGTGGACCGCAAGAAGGACATGATCGTAGCCAGCGGCTACAACGTCTACCCGCGCGAGATAGAGGAGACGCTCTACGAGCACCCGGCCGTCGCCGAAGCCGTCGCCGTGGGCCTCCCGGACGAGTACCGGGGAGAGACGGTAAAGGCGTTCGTGGTCCTCAAGCCGGACAGCGAGGCCGCCGAGGAGGAGATGCTCTCCTTCTGCAAGGAGCGCCTCGCCCCCTACAAGACCCCGAAGACGCTGGAGTTCCGCGACGAGCTGCCGAAGAGCACGGTCGGCAAGCTCCTCCGGCGCGTCCTCGCCGACGAGGAGCGCGCAAAGGAGAGCACCCCTACGTCGCCGAGCTAGAAGGCCCGCAACCACAGAGCCGGAGAAAGGGAGGGAGCTCTTTTGAATACGCTGGATCTTTTCCGCCTCGAAGGCAAGACGGCGGTCGTCACGGGCGGCGGGAGGGGCCTCGGGCAGTACATGGCCGAGGCCCTCTCGGACGCCGGGGCCAACCTCGTCCTCTGCTCCCGCAAACGGGAGGCCTGCGAGGAGGTGCAGCAGGAGATCAAAGGCCGCGGCGGCGAGGCCCTCGCCCTCGCCTGCGACGTTACGGACCCGGACGATGTAGAGAAGGTCGTCGAGGCCGCCGCGGAGCAGTTCGGCGGCGTGGACATCCTCGTCAACAACTCGGGCGCTACCTGGGGCGCACCCGCCGCCGAGATGCCCCTGGACCGCTTCGAGCAGGTAATGAAGGTGAACGTGCAGGGCACGTTCCTGATGTCCCAGGCCGTCGGCCGCCACATGATAGACCGGGGATCGGGCGGGAACATAATAAACATATCCTCCGTCGCGGGCCTGGTGGGCGGCCACCCCGAGTACATGCAGACCATCGGCTACAACTCCAGCAAGGGCGCAATAATATCAATGACGCGCGACCTTGCTACTAGCTGGGCCCCCCACGGCATAAACGTAAACGCCATAGCCCCCGGCTGGTTCCCGACCAGGATGAGCGGCGGCCTGATAGAGAAGTTCGAGGATAGGATGCTCTCCGGGATACCGCTCCACCGGTTCGGCAAGCCCGAGGAGCTGAAGGGCGTCGTGGTCTTTCTCGCCTCCCCGGCCGCCGCGTACATGACCGGGCAGACGGTGGTCGTGGATGGTGGCGCTACGGCGTGGTAGCGGAGGTGGGGTAGCGGCCGCCGGGGTTTGGCGGAGCGTCGTCGGCGGGTAGACCGGGCTCGAAGGTCGGCCGTCGTGGCGTAAAATCCCTGCCCGGCACGCACGGCTTGACGGTCGGGGTCTTTTACCGGAGGTAGTTTATGTCGGACGTAACGGTCATTGGTGGCGGGCTCGCGGGGAGCGAGGCAGCCTGGCAGGCGGCGGAGGCCGGCTGCTCGGTAGAGCTCTGGGAGATGCGGCCGGTAAAGACGACCCCGGCCCATCACACGGAAGGACTCGCCGAGCTCGTGTGCTCCAACTCGATGGGCAACCTCTCCCTGACCACGGCCTCCGGGCTCCTGAAGGAGGAGCTGCGGCGGCTGGGGTCCATGATCCTGCGTTCCGCCGACGCTACCCGCGTACCGGCGGGCGGCGCTCTGGGGCTCGCGCGGGAGGACTTCTCGGCGGCGGTTACGGAGGCGGTACACGGGCACCCGAACATCGAGGTTCTCCGGAGGGAGGCGACGGAGATACCGGAGGGACCCACGGTCGTCGCCACGGGCCCCCTGACCTCGGAGGCCCTCGCAAAGGAGATGGCCGAGCTCTCGGGCGAGACGCTCTACTTCTACGACGCGGCCTCGCCGATACTCTTCCGCGACTCGCTCGACGAGGAGAAGGTCTACCTCGCGTCCCGGTACGGCAAGGGCGAGGCGGCCTACCTCAACTGCCCGATGAACGGGGATGAGTACTACGCCTTTATCGAGGAGCTAACGAACGCCGAGCTCGCCCCGATCAAGGACTTCGAGGAGGACATGTACTTCGAGGGCTGCCTCCCCGTGGAGGTCATAGCGGGCCGCGGCCCGGAGACCCTGCGTTTCGGCCCGATGAAGCCCGTGGGGCTCCCGGACGCCCGGACCGGCGAGGAGCCCTACGCTGTAGTCCAGCTCCGCCAGGACGACGCCGAGGGACAGCTCTTCAACATGGTCGGCTTCCAGACCCGCCTGAAGTGGGGCGAGCAGAAGAGGGTCCTCCGCACGATACCGGGGCTGGAGAACGCGGAGTTCGCCCGGATGGGCGTGATGCACCGCAACACCTACCTGCCGTCGAACCGGATGCTCGACGCGACGATGCGAGTGCGGGGGAGCGAGGTCCCGCTCTTCTTCGCCGGGCAGCTCACCGGCGTCGAGGGCTACGTGGAGAGCTCGGCGATGGGCCTCATCGCGGGCCTGAACGCCGCCCGGATGGCGTGCGGCGAGGAGCCCATGGAGCTGCCGCAGGACACCATGACCGGGGCCCTGGCCCAGTACATAACCGTCAAGGACGGCACCCTACAGCCCATAAACTCCAACTGGGGCCTCGTACCCGCCGCTCCGAAAAAGGAGAATGGGCGGCGTCTCTCCAAGCCGGAGCGCCGCGAGCTACAGGCCCGGATGGCGCTCGAGTCCCTGGAGAAGTTCGCCGGCCTCCGGACGGAGGTCGCGGGCTAACCCCTACCCGCAAGGAGACCGCGCCCGTTTGCGCCCGGCGCCGCGCCCTGCTAGGTTGCGCGCCGTGACCCGAGTAACCGACAGCCGGAGAGAGGAGCAGGCCCTGTTCTCACCGACCGGGGCCTCGGTCGGCGGTCTGCTGGCTACGGCGTCCGCCGTACTTACCTCGGGTCTTGGTAGCGCGGGTACCGTTATCGGCGCAGTTGCCGCGGCTGCCGCTGTGACGGTTCTCTGGACCGGCCGCGGGGTGCGGTCCTCGCCGCGAGCCGCTGGAAAGAGCGCCGTAGCCGCCCGGGCGTTGCCGACGCTCGCGGTCTCGCTCCTGCTCTGTCTGGCGACCATCACGAGCCTGGAGCTCGGGATGTCCAAGAGCTTCTCCTGCCGGGTCTGGGACGAGTGCTCTACGCCGCGCGCCGCCGGGACCGGTGAGACCCTCTACGTCAGTACTGAACCCTCGGTGCTCGGCGGTGACGTTGTGGAAGTCGAAACTACCTACCGCGGGGAGTTCCTGGCCTCCGGAAAGCCATCCTACGGTAGGAGCTAGCTAGGAGCTAGCGAACACAGGCCGCCGACCTCCGATTGTTGGCAGCCGGGCTCTCTATGTAGCGGAGAGTTGGTGGCCTTCTCTTGCGTAGCGGTCCTTCATCTGCTCCAGGGTAAGGGGCTCGTAGTCGGCGGCGTGTCCAGACTGCCCGAAGGCTTCCATGCGGGCCTTGACTACGGCCTTCATCGCCTCGCGGGCGGGCTTGAGGTAGTGGCGGGTGTCGAACTCGCCCGGGTCCTCCGAGAGCGCCTGCCGTATCGCCCCCGTCGCAGCGAGCCGCAAGTCGGTGTCGACGTTGATCTTGCGGACGCCGTGCCGTACGCCCTCCTGTATCTCCCCCACCGGTACTCCCCACGTGGGCCGTATCTCGCCGCCGAAGCGGTTTATGGTGTCCACTAGCTCTTTGGGCACGCTGGAGGAACCGTGCATCACCAGGTGGGTGCTCGGCAGCCGCTCGTTGATCTCCTCGATGATATTCATAGCCAGGATCTCGCGGTCAGGCTCCTTGGTGAACTTGTATGCTCCATGGCTCGTCCCTATCGCTACGGCCAGGGCATCCACCCCGGTCCTTTCGACGAACTCAACGGCCTGGTCGGGGTCCGTGAGGCTGATCTCGCCCGAACCCACCCCGTCTTCGATGCCGCCCAGGGTCCCAAGCTCCCCCTCCACGGTTACGCCCCGGTCATGGGCCATCTCCACGACCTCGCGCGTAACGCGCACGTTGTACTCGAAGTCCGCGGGGGTCTTGCCGTCCTCCTGCAGCGAGCCGTCCATCATCACGCTGGTGAAACCCAGGTCCATGGCGCTCTGGCAGGTCTCCGGCGAGTTGCCGTGGTCCTGGTGCAGCGCCACGGGTATCTCCGGGTAGACCTCTGCCGCGGCGAGCATCAGGTGGTAGAGAAAGCGGTCGTTGGCGTACTTGCGGGCGC
>JACCZN010000180.1 GCA_013695915.1 Rubrobacter sp. | reverse complement strand
CCTCGGGTAGCAGGGCCAGTGCCCCGTCGAGCATGCCGAGACCGGCCCTCAGGACCGGTACCACACAGACGGGGACGGAGATCTCCTCCACCTCCGTCCCGGCGAGGGGCGTCTGTACCTGGACGGCACTGGTCGGCATGCTGCGGGTCGCCTCACCGACCAGGATCAGGGATAGCTCCCTCATGGCCTGCCGGAACTCCCTCTGGCGGGTCCTCTCGTCGCGCAGGACAGCGATCTTGTGCCGGCTCAGGGGGCCGTCTACCACGTGGAGGTTCGCGGCCCCCGGCGTGCGGGAGACCGGCTCAGGCATAGAGCGGGTAGGCCTCCGTCAGAGCCGAGACCCGGCCAGCGAGGCCGTCCGTCTCTCCCCGGGCCGCGCGGGAGATTATCTCCGAGATCTCGCGCATCTCGGCCTCCCCCATGCCGCGGGTCGTCATGGCGGCGGTGCCGAGCCGGACGCCGCTCGTCACCGTGGGGGGCTCGGGGTCGTTCGGGATCATGTTCTTGTTGCAGGTGATCCCGACCTCGTCCAGAAGCTCCTCTAGCTCCTTGCCGTTGGTGCTCGTCTCCCTGAGGTCCACGAGGTTCAGGTGGTTGTCCGTGCCGCCGGATACGAGGTCGAGGCCACCGTCTAGCAGCCCCTCCGCCATCGTCCGAGAGTTGTCGATTATCTTCTGGGCGTACTCCCGGAAGTCGGGCCGCAGCGCCTCCCCGAAGGCGACGGCCTTCCCGGCGATGGCGTGCATCAGGGGACCGCCCTGCATGCCGGGGAAGACCCGGCTGTTCACCTTCTTTGCGAACTCCTCGCGGCACAGTATCATGCCGCCCCGCGCCCCGCGCAGCGTCTTGTGGGTGGTGGTGGTGACGATCTCGCTGTGGGGCACCGGCGAGGGATGGACCCCTGCGGCCACGAGCCCCGCTATATGGGCCATGTCCGTGAGGAAGTACGCCCCGACCTCGTCGGCGATCTCGCGGAACCTGTCGAAGTGGATGGTCCGCGGATACGCGCTGGCCCCCGCGATTATCATGCGCGGCCTCTCCCGCAGGGCCGTCTCCCGCACGGCGTCGTAGTCGATATAGCCGTCCTCACCGACGCCGTAGTGGACGAAGTCGTACGTCCGGCCGGAGAAGTTCAGGTACATCCCGTGCGTGAGGTGGCCGCCGTGAGCGAGGTCCATGGCGAGGACCTTGTCGCCGGGGTCTATGAGCGCCGCGTAAGCCGCCTCGTTTGCCTGGCTCCCGGCGTGAGGCTGCACGTTCACGTGCTCGGCCCCGAAGAGCTCCCCGGCCCGCTCGATGGCGATCCGCTCTACCTTGTCTACCTCCTCGCAGCCCCCGTAGTACCGCTTGCCGGGATAACCTTCCGCGTACTTGTTGGTCAGGACCGAGCCCTGGGCCGCCAGCACCGCCTGCGAGGCGAAGTTCTCGCTCGCGATAAGCTCGATGGTCGACCTCTGACGCTCCAACTCACCGTCGAGAGCCTCCTGGACCTGAGAGTCGATGACCTCCGTATACGGACCTATCATCTCTAACCTCCGATTGTGTTCAGAAAGGATTGTCTGTAACCGCAGGATACGCTGTCCGCTGTGCTAGCGGTGCGCGCGTTGTTCTCGTTCCGGACCCCCCGCGTCGGTCGCGTGCCGGTGCGCAAGTATACAACGTCCCGCATACCCCCTCAACGTCCCGCATACCCCCTCAAACACTCGCACGTGAGACCGCAACGGTCCCGCGAGTCTCCAGGTCACCATCTCCCGCTAGCTTTACCTCTATCTCAACCTTACCCGGTCGTGTCCGAGGGCCGCGCGAGCCCGGCGAGACGTTCCCCGGTCAACTCCCGCGTCGGCCGCAGGAGCGTGACCCGTCCCCCGGAGAGATCCACGACGGCCGAGGCTTCTCCACCACCGCCTTCTCCGTCCACGGCGAACCGTATCGAGGCTGCCAGACGAGGGTCCAGGTCGTCCAGCGTTCCCGGGGCTGGCTCTCCGGAGAAGTTCGCGCTCGTGGCGTAGAGCGGTCCGCCGTAGGCAGCCAGTAGCGACCGGGAGACCGGATGTGCGGGGACCCTGACCCCAACGGTGCCGCCCGCTCTGTCGTCTAGCACCAGGGTAAGAGGCCCGGGCCAGTAGAGGTCTGCGAGCTTTCGGGCTACCTCGGGTACTCCGGAGGTCAGAGCGAATGCCTCCTCCGCCGAGGCACAGAGCAGGGCTACCGGCTTCTCCGGGCCCCGCAGCTTCAGCCTCGACAACTCCGGCACGCCGACCTTCGAGGCGAAGAGCCCTACCACCGTGTCCGTCGGTGCCACGACGACCTCTCCCCGGCGCAGCGCGTCGGCGGCCTCGTGCTCGGAGACCAGCTTCACGGACGGCCGAGCAGCACGGCCCGGGTGGTGCCGGTAAGGTCCGGGTACGTACCGAGCGGCGGGTAGCCCGCGGCCTCACCGAGGCCGAGGACCTCTGCGGCCTGCCCGTCTCCTACCTCCAGCACCAGCTCCGCGCCCCGGCTGAGCAGCGGAGGGGCCTCCCTGAAGATGCGCCGGTAGAAGGCGAGGCCATCTGGTCCGCCGTCCAGGGCAGCGGCCGGGTCCCAGGCTCTTACCTCGGGATCCAGCCCCACCAGGTCCGCAGTCCTCACGTACGGCGGGTTCGAGACGAGCAGGTCCACGCCGCCCCGGAGCTTGTCGAGGCCGTGGAGGAGGTCCGCCGCGTGGAACCGTACGCCGGCCCCTGCGCGGTCGGCGTTGTGCCGGGCGGTCCGGAGCGCCGCTTCGGAGAGGTCGGTGGCATGGACCTCGCAGGAGGGCCGCTCCTGGGAGACCGAGATCGCGATGGCCCCCGAGCCCGTGCCGACGTCCAGCACCCGGCCGAAACCCCGCCGGTCTATGCGTTCCAGGACAGCCTCCACCACGCTCTCGGTGTCCGCCCGCGGTACGAGCGTGCTATCGCTAAGGTTGAGAGTGAGGTTCCTGAAGTAGGCCTTGCCTAGAATCCGCTGGACGGGCTCACGGCTCCCCCGGCGGGAGATCCAGGCCCCGTAGACCGCGGCATGCTCGTCCGTCAGGGGGCCATCGTACAGGGAAGCCTCGCTCCGCCGCATACCCAGCAGCTCGGAGAGCAGGACCTCCGCGGAGGCTTCAGGCTCCGGTACCCCGGCCTGCCGGAGCTTCTCCGCCGCAGCCGAGGATAGGGAGCCGGACGTCCGTCTAACCGCCGGCACCATCCGCGTCCGCGGCGAGCTTGTCTGCCCGCTCCTTGGCGGCCAGGGCCTGTGTAAAGTCGCCGAGATCCCCGCCGAAGGTCGCCTCTAGGTTGTGTGAGGTGACCCCGACGCGGTGGTCCGTGATACGGCCCTGCGGGAAGTTGTAGGTACGCACCTTCGCCGAGCGGTCCCCCGACCCGACCTGTGCCTGCCGGAGAGCCCCCTCCTTCTCCTGCTGCTCCTGAACCTCCCGCTCCAGAAGCCGCGAGCGCAGGATGCGCATCGCCTGCTCCTTGTTCTGTAGCTGGCTCTTCTCGTTCTGGCACGTGACCACCAGCCCCGTCGGCTTGTGCGTGATCCTCACCGCCGAGTCCGTGGTGTTCACACTCTGCCCCCCAGGACCGCTCGAACGGTAAACGTCTACTTCAAGGTCATTCTGCGAGACCTGGACCTCCACCTCCTCGGCCTCCGGCAGCACGGCCACGGTGGCCGTGGAGGTGTGGATGCGGCCCTGGCTCTCGGTCTTGGGTACGCGCTGGACCCGGTGGGTCCCGCCTTCGTGCTTGTAGACCGAGTATGCGCCGTCGCCCTCTACTTCGACCACGACCTCCTTGAATCCCCCGGCTTCGGCGGGGCTCGAGGAGAGGGTGCGGTGCTTGAAGCCGAGCCGGTCGGCGTAGCGGACGTACATCTCTTGCAGCTCCCCGGCGAAGATGGCGGCCTCGTCGCCGCCGGCTCCGGCCCGGATCTCCAGGATCACGTCCTTGCCGTCGTTCGGGTCCCGGTCTATGAGCTCCGCCCGGACCTTCTCAGTAAGCTCCGCTACCCTCCGCTCGGCCTCCTGGGCCTCCGCCTCGTAGAACTCCCGCTCCTCCGCCGTCTCCGCCGTGGGCAGGAGCTCCCGGGCCTCCCGGCCCTCCTGGATGGCGTCCAGGAGCTCCTGGCACATGCCGGCGCCGCGCTTGAGCCGGGCGTGCTCCCTGGCCACCTCGGCGTAGCGGCGGCCGTCGGAGTAGATGTTCGGGTCCGCGAGCTCCTCGTTCAGAGCCTGATAGCGGGCGAGCGTCTCCTCGGCGAGTTTTACTACCTGGTCGTCCATATCCTCTATCCGGAAGTTAGATCACGAGCTTGTTGGTCGCATCGTTCGGCGCTATCCGGGCCTCCTCCTCGAGCGAGAGCACCTTCTTGAGCGACGACATCGCGACCTCCACCATGTCGTCCGACGGCTCCCGGGTCGTGAGCTTCTGGAGCAGCAAGCCAGGCCATACCAGGACCTTTACTACAGAGTTATCCTGGTTCCTGGCGCTCCACATGATGAACTCGAACGCCAGACCCGCCACGATAGGTATCACCAGCACCCGGCTGAACACCATGAACAGCCACCCGTGGGTGCCGAGCAGGCTGAAGACCAGGATGCTCAGCACGAGGACGTAGAGCACGAAGCTCGTGCCGCAGCGGACGTGGCTCGTATCGAACCTGTACGAGTTCTCCGGGACGAGCTCCTCGCCCGACTCGTGGACCTTTATCGCCTTGTGTTCGGCGCCGTGGTAGCCGAAGAAGCGTTTGATGTCCTTGCTGACCGCCGTGATCACCACGATGTACAGGATGAAGATCGCGATCCTGAGCGCCCCCTCCACCAGGTTGAAGATTACCGGGTTCTCGATGGTGGTACCGAGCAGCGCGCCGATACCCATGGTCCCGAGGACCGGTGCCGCCAGAAAGAGCAGCAGCGCCAGCCCCAGGCCGAAGAGGATGGTAAGCGCTATCTCCTTCTTCGAGAGGTCTTCCTCCTCGCCGAGCGCTATGTTGGTCGACACGGTAAGCGTCTTCATCCCGAGCCAGAGGGTCTCTGCCAGCGAGAGGAACCCCCGGATGACCGGCAGCCGGAAGAGCCGGTTCTTCTTCGTCACCGAGGAGAACCGGTCGGCCTTGATCTCGACCTCTCCTTGAGGGTTCCTGACCGCCATCCCCCAGAAGTTGGGGGAGCGCATCATCACCCCCTCCATTATCGCCTGTCCGCCGACCCTCACGACCGGGCTCCCGTCTTACTTCTTGTTGCGGGAGCGGCGGTCCTGGAACCGCTGGACCCTGCCGCCCGTGTCCATGATGCGCTGCCGGCCCGTGTAGAACGGATGGCTCGCGCTGGAGACCTCCAGGCGTACCAGCGGGTACGTCTCACCGTCCTCCCAGGTGATAGTGTCGGTGGTCTCTATAGTGGACCGGCTCAGGAACCCGAAGTCCGCGTTCTCATCGCGGAAGACCACGGGCCGGTACTCGGGGTGTATGCCTTTTTTCATGTGAAGACCTCTCTCTGTTCCAACGCCGCCCTGTAGTTTATTACTTTTTTCTCGCGCAAATGATAGAGGCGGCGCACACGAGGTGCGCCGCCTCTTGAGGCTCGCTAGCTCCGCACGCGCTGGAGCTCTCTCAGGAACTCTGTGTTGGTGCGCGTCTCCTTGAGCTTCTGTATGAGGAGCTCTATCTTGGACGAACCGTCCAGAGCCCCGAGGATGCTCCGCACCTGCCAGACCCTCTGGGCCTCGGCGGCCTCCATGAGGAGCTCCTCCTTGCGCGTCGAGGAGTCCTCGATGTTTATCGCCGGGTAGACCCGCTTGTTGGCGAGCTTCCGGTCCAGGTGGAGCTCCATGTTGCCGGTGCCCTTGAACTCCTCGTAGATCACCTCATCCATCCGGCTGCCGGTCTCCACGAGCGCGCTGCCGAGGATGGTCAGGGAACCGCCAAACTCGATGTTCCGTGCCGCGCCGAAGAACTTCTTCGGCGGGTAGAGCGCCGCGGAGTCCACGCCGCCGGAGAGGATACGCCCCGAGGCCGGAGCCGCGAGGTTGTAGGCCCGTGCGAGCCGGGTGATGGAATCCAGCAGTACCACTACGTCCTCGCCTTCCTCGACGAGACGCTTCACCCGCTCCAGGACCAGCTCCGCCACGGCTATGTGGTTCTCGGAGGGCTGGTCGAACGTCGAGGATACGACCTCGGCCTCCGCCACGCTCCGCTCCCAGTCCGTGACCTCCTCCGGCCGCTCGTCGGCGAGCAGGACGAAGATCTTGGTCTCCGGGTAGTTCGCCACGATGGACTGCGCTATCTGCTTGAGGATGGTCGTCTTACCGGCCTTCGGCGGCGAGACGATGAGCCCGCGCTGCCCCTTGCCGATCGGCGCAACGAGGTCTATGACCCGCGGGGCTATGTCGTTGGGCTTCCACTCCAGCCGGAAGCGCTCCTCGGGGTAGAGGGGCGTCAGGTCGTCGAAGTTCTGCCGGCGGCGGCCCTTCTGCGGCTCGTTGCCGTTTACGGACTCTATCCTGACCATCGCCGGGTACTTCTCGCCCTCGCGCGCGCCGCGCACCTGACCCACGACGTGGTCTCCACGGCGGAGGTTGAACCTCTTTATCTGGGAGGTCGAGACGTAGACGTCTTTGTTGCTCTGGCTGTATCCCCCGGTACGGAGAAACCCGAAGCCGTCCGGCAGCACGTCGAGGATGCCGCTCTGGCTGCTCTCCGCCCCGTCGCCCTTCTGGCCGGAACCTTCCTGGGACTTCTCCCGGGCCTTGCCGTTCTGCTGGCCCTGCTGCCACCCCCGGTTCTCGTGGCGCCGCCCCTCCGCGCCTCGCGAGTCCTCACCGTCCCGGCTCTCGGGCTCCGGGGCCTCCGCGGCACCGTTTCCGGTCTCCGGGACGGGCTCCCGCTGCTCTATGGTCTCCGAGGGCGGTGCGGCGCTCTGGCCGGCCTGCTCGGTGGCGACTTGGTAGATCCTCTGCGCCAACTCGGGCTTGCGGTACTTGCGGTACTGCTCGATGCCGAGCTGGGAGGCGATCTGGTGCAGATCGCTCAGGCGCTTGCGTTCGAGGGTGCCTAGCTCACTCATGTTCCCCTACCTCTCTCTGTCTGCAAGGTTGAATTTCCATCCTTCGGAGCCTTCTCTGAGCCTCCGGTACGCAGCGTGCTCGCGGCCTGGCCGCGGCACGTAGCGGTATGTGGCTAGATCTGGAAACCCTGAGCTCCAGCTTCCGGCTCCAGGGCATGGATGGTGTCCAGAAATCTTATCATACGGGGCTTCGTAGACATCACCAGCGTGTGCGTCCGCCCTCCGCCCCGGAAGTAGCGCACGCCGTTCAGCGTCTCCCCGGGTGTCAGGCCGGTAGCCGCGAACACTACATCGTCGCCCCGGATCAGGTCCTCCAGGGTGAGCTTCTTGTCGAGGTCCTCTATGCCGTACTCCCTTAGCCTCTCGACCTGCGAGCGGTGCGTCGGCCACATCTTCGCCTGGATCTCACCTCCAAGACACTTCATTACCGCCGCCGAGAGTATCCCCTCCGGCGCCCCGCCGATGCCTATGACCGCGTGGATCTCCGCCCCGCGGATACCGGTCGCTATGACCGGGGTGAGGTCCCCCTCGGGCCTTATCTGTATGCGGGCCCCGGTGCTCCGGATCTCCTCTATTAGCCCCTCGTGGCGCTCCCGGTCGAGCACGGCGACGGTGATCTCCGAGGTCCGCCGCTGCACGGCGCCGGCGATGGCCTCTATGTTCTCCGATACAGGGGCGTCTATGTCCACCCTGCCCCGGGACCTGGGACCTACGATGAGCTTGCTCATGTACATATCCGGTGTCCGGAGCATGGTCCCCCTAGAAGAGGCCGCCACCGCGGATATGGCCCCGGCCTGTCCTTTGGTGAGCAACTGCAGCCCCTCGACCGGCTCCACCGCGAGGTCTACCTCCAGCTCCCCCCTGCCGAGCCGGTCCCCGACCCCGAGTATGCCGGGCCGGACCTTCAAGGGCCGCAGCTTACCTTCCTCGTCCAGGCGCTCTTCCCTGAGGATGGAGACCTCGCCGGAGACGGGGAGGTTGGCTAGCTGGTCGCGGAAGGCCTCGGTGGCGAGCGTGTAGGTCTCCTCAGGAACACCCGCACCCTCCATCCGGGCGACTTTCAGCGCGACCTGCTCCGTTACCGCCGCGTACTCTATGGCCGGTGCTGATACGGAGCCCGCCAACGGCTCGGAAGCACCCATTAGTAGAAGCTCACTCACCCTCCTGCGCTCGCTGGAGGTCCCTGCCTGAGGGTCCCAGTGGCCGAGCAGAGTTGCCATCGGAAAGAGCCGTGCAGCCGCCGGGGCATGGCCCGGGGTGCAGGCTTCGGTAGACCTATATTATACACCATGCCGGGCTCTATACGCGCCCCCCGCCGAACTCCTCTACCGCCTCCCGCGAGAGTTGCAGCAGGGCCTCGTCGAGCCCCTCGCCTACAGGGTCGTTGTCGCAGTAGAGCACGGGCTTCCCCTCCGCAGCCCCCCTGCGGGACACCACGTCGATGGCGGCGGCCTTGATCTCGGTCAGGTAGGCGTCGCTCTCCGGCGCGCCGTCCAGGTCCCGGGAGAGCTTCCCGCGCTCGGAGAGACTGCCGGAGGCCGCCACCACCTCGCAGCCATACCGCTCCTCCAGGTACCGCGAGAGCTTGTCTAGCACCGCGGGCGGAGCCGTCGAGAGGTACGTAACCCGCAGCCCTTCCACGCTGCCCACGGGCCGGGGCCGGAACACCGCGGGCACCACCCGGAGGTCCGGCTTCAGTTCCCGGGCCGACCGCAGGATCCCCGCTACCTTCTCCCCGTCCGCCAGCGGCTCCTCGCTCATCGTGAGCACCAGCAGGTCCGACACCAGGAGCCTGTAGGCCCCGAGGAACCCCGTTATGTACTCGGGGTCCTGGTGGGCCCCCGCTACCACCACCCGGCGCCCCACCTCTACCGGCGGCATCACGGCCCCGGAGCCGTCGAAGACCGTGATCCCGGTCTCCAGGGTATTCGCCAGCTCCGCGCCCTTCAGCACGTTGGAGACGAAGGGCTCTCCGGCCAACCCCCCGCCACAGCGGCGGCACCCCACGGTAACCACCCGGCTCAGGGCCGCCGTCTCGTAGTAGTCGCTCGCCGCGTGCGCGCCACGCTCCAGCGCCTCTAGCAGGTACTCCCCGCCGACCTCCATCTTGTGTCCCTCTACCAACTCCGGCTCCGGCGGCCCGCCGCGGCCCATCGAGACCACCCCGGGCGCGAATCCCCGGCTGTCCAGCAGCCGGGCCAGGTAGCCCGCCACCGCGGTCTTGCCGACCCTCTTGCCCGTGCCGGCGACCGCGACGGAAGGTTTCGTGGAGACCGCGTGGTACACCGGTGGCCGGAACTCGAAGTCACTCCCGAGATACCGGGCACCGGCCGCGAGCGCGAGAGACGCTATCCTCATCCTCTCGCGGTAGCCGACGACCGGCTCGTCCGAGAGGTCCACCACCACCTCGACCTCGTACTCCGAGAGCGCGCGGGCCACCGCTCCCACGGGGCTCTCATCCCTGACCAGCGGCATCCCGTACTCGTTCCCGCCCCCGACCTTCTCCGTACCCCCCAGAAACGCCGCCGCGACCCTCACGGCACCCAGGCTCCTCTCGACGCTCTCCACGGCGTCCAGCACCACCGGAGGGTAGTGCTCACCGTCTATGAGAAAGAGAGCCCGCACGCCAACCGCCTCCCCAGGTCTACGACTCCTCGGAGTCCCCAGTTCCGGTTGCGGCCGGGGTCGAACCGCTGACGGGTCCGTCCGGGAGATCAGAGTCCACCTTCTCCTCGTAGCGCGAGTACTCGCTCGTCGCCGCGTTGAAGTCTACCGTCAGCTCCCGCTCCTTGAACGGGTACTTGCGGTAGACTCTTACTCGCTCGTCCTCTATCTCGATGATGTTGTAGCAGGGGCGCGTGTTGCCCCGCAGGCGCGTGGTCGAGGCCGTGCCGGCGTTCACCAGGAACATGTTCTCGAGCTTCCAGGAGTAGGGCACGTGCTTGTGCCCGGAGAGGACCAGGTCCACGCCCACCTCGGCCAGGAGCTCCAGCACGTCCCCGGCGTCGAAGATGATGTTCCGCTCCCGGCCCGTCCCGGGTATCGGCATCAGGTGGTGGTGAACCACGAAGATCTTGAGCTTCTCCCCCGCGTCCGTGAACGCCTGCCGGATGAAGTCGTAGTGCTCCCGCCCGATGCGGCCATCGTTGAGGTCCGGCTCGGAGGAGTCCACGCCCACCATGATCGCCTCGTCGAAGTCTATGACGGAGAACCGCTCCCCGAAGAGCCGCTCGAAGTGTATGTAGCCGACGTTCCGCGAGTCGTGGTTGCCCGGTATGACCATCACGTTCTCGCAGTGGAAGCGGCTGACGTACTCTGCGGAGGTCTCGAAATCCTGCCGGTAGCCCGCGTCCGTGAGGTCCCCGGAGATCACTACAGCGGTAGGCTCGATGTCGTTGATCTCGAGTATCGAGCGCTCCAGGAGGTCCGGGATAAAGTACGGGCTGCCACAGTGGATGTCGCTGATCTGGCAGATCGTCAGGCGACCTTCTCTACTCATACCCTCCCCGCCCGTCGCTCCTCGTGATGCGGCAACCCGAGTATAGCAAAGCCCCGCAGAGCGCGAGCCTTACATCTTCTCCGGCGCCTCGACCCCGAGGAGGTCGAGCCCGATCGCCAGCACGTTCTTGGTAGCGGCGGAGAGCGCGAGGCGCCGCTCCTGGACCGCCGCGTCGTCCACGAGCACCCGGTGGACGGTGTAGAATTGGTGGAACCGGGTAGCCAGGGTCTCAAGGTAGGTCGGCACCGGGTGGACCTCGCGCTTTGCGGCGGCATTCGCGACTATCCGGGGAAAGTCCAGGAGCTCCAGCAGGAGTGCCCGCTCCTCCGGCGCGATATCACCCGGCGGCGCACTCTTCACGGAGCCCGGCTCGACGCCGGCGCGGCGGAAGATGCTCGCGATGCGGGCGTGGGCGTACTGCACGTAGAAGACCGGGTTCTCGTCGGACTGCTCGATCGCGAGGTCCAGGTCGAAGTTCATCTCGTTCCTGTGCGAGGAGCGCACGTAGAAGTACCGTGCCACGTCCTCCCCCACCTCGTCTATAAGCTCGTCGAAGGTCACGAAGGTACCGGCCCGCTTGCTAACCTTTACCTGCTCCCCCTCCCGGAAGAGCTTGACGAGCCGGACCAGCTCCACGTCCAGGAAGTCCTCCGGCACCCCCAGGGCCACGAGCCCGGCCCGGATGCGGGGCGGGTAGCCCGCGTGGTCGGCGCCCAGCACGTCCACCGCCGTCCCGAAGCCACGCTGCCACTTGTCCCGGTGGTAGGCCAGGTCCGGCGCCATGTAGGTATACGAGCCGTCACCCTTCACGAGCACCCGGTCCTTGTCGTCCCCGAACTCCGACGAGGCGAGCCACAGCGCCCCCTCCTGCTCGTAGGCGTGCCCGCGGCTCTTCAGCTCCTCCACCACCTCCCCGACCGCTCCCGAGTCGTAGAGGCTCTTCTCGTTGAAGTAGCGGTCGAAGCGGACGCGGGCCCGGGCGAGCGTCTCCTTGATGTCCGCCATACACCGCTCCTTGGAGAACTCCCCGATCTCGCCGAGGGCCTCCTCCGAGCCCGGCTCCAGGTACCGGCCCCCGTGCTCCCGCGCGAGCTCCCGCGCTATCTCCGCCACGTAGCTCCCGCGATACAGAGCATCCGGGTCTGAAACGGGCCACTCCGCATCCAGTAGCTCCGCGTAGCGCACCGCCACGGACTCGGCGAGGAGCCGGATCTGGTTTCCCCCGTCGTTGAAGTAGTACTCCCGCCAGACCGCGCGGCCGGAAGCCTCCAGGATGAGGGCCAGCGAGTCCCCGTAGGCCGCGTGCCGACCGTGCGCCACGTGCATCGGCCCGGTCGGGTTGGCGCTCACGTACTCGAGCAGTACCGGCTCCCCGGAGACCTCCCGGCGGCCATAGAGCTCTCCCCTCTCCAGCAGAGCGCCGAGCTCCTCGTGCAGTGCCTCCGGCGAGAACCAGAAGTTGATAAAGCCCGGTCCGGCGACCTCCGCCCGCTCCACGAACGGGGCCCGGAGAGCCCCCGCCACCGTCTCGGCGACCTCCCGGGGGTTGCGCTTGAAGACCTTCGCGTTCGCCAGAGCCAGGTTCGTTGCCAGGTCCCCGTGACCGGCGTCGTTCGGACGCTCGACGTGGACGCCGTCGAGCTCGATGCCGTACGCCTCCCGGATGGTCTCCCGGAGGCAAGCGGAGAGCCGCTCCTCGAAGCTCACGCTCCACCCTTCCCGAGCATCTCGTCCATTAGCCGGCGGTTCTCCCCGGCCAGCCTCCGGCTCTCCTCCCGGTCCACGGAGATACTGACCTCCAGCACGTCCCCCGGACCAGAGTCCGCGGGCAGGAGCTCGCCGGGGACCTCGAAGACACGGCCCTTTGGGTAGACCCTGAGCACCGCCCAGCCGCTGTCCGCCATCCTGTCTATCTGCACGCGCACACCCCTATAATATCAAGCTGCCGGCCTCCGGCCTCGCGGTGGCGCACTACCAGTGGTACTTCTCGCCACGCCCTATCTTTACCGCCCGGTAGAGTTGCTCTAGGAGGACCACCCGCGCCAGCGCGTGCGGCAGCGTAACCGCGCCGAAGGAGACGAGCTCGTCCGCCCGCCCGAGCACCTCCCCCGAGAGCCCCAGCGGACCGCCCAGCACGAAGACCACGCTGCTCCTCCC
>JACCZN010000157.1 GCA_013695915.1 Rubrobacter sp. | reverse complement strand
CCCTCCGGGAGGGCGTCTACGAGGCCCGCCGGTTCCTGGATGAGCTGCGGGAGGCCGGGGTGGACTACGACGACGTGACGGAGGTCCTCGAGAGGGAGGGTGTCGAGAAGTTCGCGGCCTCGTTCCGAGAGTTGATCGGGGAGATACAGAGCAAGGGCCGCAGGCTCGCGCGCCAGCCCTAGACGGACCTGGAACACCCCAAAGCACGCAAAGGAGAATCAGATGAACCTGGGTATCTACGGCCTCGGCAGGATGGGGGCGAACATGGTGCGCCGGCTCGCGGAGAGCGGCGAGCACCGGGTGGTGGCCGGTAACCGCTCCCCGGAGCCGGTCGAGGAGGCCATCGGGCACGGTGCGGAGGGGGCCTACAGCCTGGAGGAGTTCGTCGAGAAGCTGGAGAAGCCGCGGGTGCTCTGGTGCATGCTCCCGGCCGGGGAGATCACGGACAAGGTCCTCGGGCAACTCGCGGACCTCGCCGACGAGGGCGACATAATCGTGGACGGCGGCAACTCCTACTTCCGGGACTCCGTCGCCCGGGCCCGGGAGATGGAGGCCCGGGGCCTCCGGTACCTGGACGCCGGTATCAGTGGGGGTGTCTGGGGATACGAGGTCGGGTACTGCACGATGGTCGGGGGTGACCGGGGGGCGTTCGAGCACGTAGAGCCCGCGCTGGAGACGCTCGCCCCGCCGGAAGGCTACGCCTACATAGGCGAGGCCGGCGCCGGACACTTCACCAAGATGATCCACAACGGCATCGAGTACGGTATGCTCCAGGCCTACGCGGAAGGCTTTGAGATCCTGCAGAAGAGCCGCTACGACGTGGACCTGCGGGCGGTCTCCCACCTGTGGAACCAGGGGAGCGTGGTCCGGAGCTGGGTCCTGGAGCTTGCGGAGAGGGCCTTCGAGAAGGACGGTAACCTGGAGAGCATCGCGGGCTACGTCGAGGACTCCGGCGAGGGACGCTGGACGGTAATGGAGGCCATAAACGAGGACGTACCCGCATCTACCATCGCGGGCTCGCTCTTCGCCCGGTTCGCCTCCCGGCAGGAGGAGTCCTTCTCCGCAAAGGTCATCTCCGCCCTGCGCAACGAGTTCGGCGGCCACGCCGTGCGCGAGGCGAGCACGAAGGGCTACGAGGAGCAGCAGTAGGAGGAGCATGGCCGATACGCAGACCACGGCCGAGAACGTCCTCCGGGACCCCTCGCGCCTGCCCCGGGTGCCGGAGCCGGCGGCGATGGTGATCTTCGGGGCCTCCGGTGACCTCACCTCCCGGAAGCTCGTCCCCGCGCTCTACGACCTCGCGGCCTCCCGGCGGCTGCCGATGGAGTTCGCCGTCGTCGGCCTCTCCCGCACGGAGCTCGGCCACGAGGAGTTCCGCGCCCGGCTGCGCGAGGGGCTCGAGGAGAACCGCCCGGGCCGCATCTCCGAGGACGTCTGGGAGTCGTTCTCCAGGGGCATCTTCTATCTCGCCGGAGACTCCAAGGACCCGGAGACCTACACGGAGCTTCGGGAGTTCCTCCAGAAGCTAGACACGCAGCGGGGGACGGGGGGGAACAGGATCTTCTACCTCTCCTCCTCGCCGTCGCTCTTCCCGGCTATCGTGGAGCGGCTCGGGGAGGCCGGACTGAACGAGGGAGAAGGCGTCGGGTACTCCCGGCTGGTCGTGGAGAAGCCCTTCGGGCGGGACCTGGAGAGTGCCCGGGAGTTGAACGGCGACATAAAGCGGTACTTCCGGGAGCGCCAAATCTACCGCATAGACCACTACCTCGGCAAGGAGACCGTCCAGAACATCCTGGCCCTGCGGTTCTCCAACGGCATCTTCGAGCCTGTCTGGAACCAGAACTACGTGGACCACGTCCAGATCACGGTCGCCGAGAGCGACGGTGTCGGCGACCGCGGCGCGTTCTACGAGGAGGCGGGCACTCTACGGGACATCCTCCAGAACCACATGATGCAGGTCCTGTGCCTGACGGCGATGGAGCCGCCGGTCGCCTTCGACGCCGACTCCGTCCGGGAGGAGAAGGTAAAGGTGCTCAAGGCCGTCCGCCGCATCCCGGAGGCCGAGGTGGACGGCTCGGCGGTGCGCGGCCAGTACGGCGAGGGCTGGGTGTGGGGCGGTAAAGTCCCGGGCTACCGCCAGGAGGCGGCGGTCTCCGCGGAGTCCTCGACGGAGACCTACGCGGCCCTGAAGCTCTTCGTAGATAACTGGCGCTGGGCCGGGGTGCCGTTCTACGTCCGCTCGGGGAAGCGGCTCCCGAAGAAGGCGACGGAGATCGCCATCCAGTTCAAGAAGACCCCTCACACGCCGTTCGCCGGGGCCGAGACGCGGGGGCTCGAACCGAACACGCTGGTCATCCGCGTCCAGCCCGAGGAAGGTGTCTCGCTCAAGATCGGGGCCAAGGTCCCGGGCGCGGGCTTCGAGGTAAGCTCGGTGAACATGGACCTCCTCTACGGCACGGCCTTCCTGGAAGAAGCCCCCGACGCCTACCAGCGGCTGCTCCTGGACCTGATGCTCGGCGACCCGACGCTCTTTATCCGCTCGGACGAGGCGGAGGGCGCGTGGAGCATCCTGGACCCCGTGATGCGGTCCTGGTCGGAGAACGGCGGGGAGATAGCGACCTACCCGGCCGGTGACTGGGGCCCGCAGGAGGCCGACGAGCTCCTCGCGGACGACGGCCGGGAGTGGAGGAGGCCGTGATCGGGGAGACGAGGTCCTACCCTGGCGGGGGACCGATGACGGTAGAGGAGATAGAGCACGAGCTCGGCCAACTCCGCATGGACGAGGAGGGCTCGGTCGGCCTGCGGGCCAGCGTGCTGAACCTGATCGTGGTCACCGACGAGGAGTCCGCGCCGCAGGTCACCGAGGAGGTCTCCCGGCTCGCCGGGCGCTACCCGGCGCGGGCGATACTCCTGATCTCGGACCCCGAGCCCGGGGAACCACGCCTCGACGTGCGGCTCTCGGCGTTCTGCAATGTCCGCGGGGGTACCCCCGGTGCACAGAGCACCCAGGTCTGCGCCGAGCAGATAACGGTCCACGCCGAAGGCCCGCCCGCGGAGCACCTGGAGAGCATCGCGGGACCGCTCCTCATCCCGGACCTCCCGGTCTTTCTCTGGTACCCGAGGGGCTTCAGCCCCCTCTCGCCGGAGTTCGCCGGTATGGCAGAGCTCGCCGACCGCCTCATTATCGACTCGGGCGCCTCCGGGGACAACGAGGGCTGCATCCGGGAGCTGGCCGGGATGGTCCGGCGGCGGGAGGTACCGGCGGTCGGGGATCTGCAGTGGGTCGGGCTCTCGCCCTGGCGCTCCCTGCTCGCGGACGTCTTCAGCCCCCCGGAGCGTACCGGTCTCCTGCGGGAGATAGAGCGGGTCGAGGTACTTCACGCCCCCGATGGGGAGTGCCGGGCGCTCCTGCTCGTGGGCTGGCTTGCCGACACCCTCGGCTGGCGTCCGGAGTCCGTGGAGAGCAACGGTGGCCGCGAGGTGCGGTTCTCCAGTCCCGCCGGAGACGTGACCGTCGAGATCACCCGGAGCTCGCCCGAGGCCACGCTGCGCCGGGTTCGCCTCCGCGCGGGCGGCCTGAGCTTCCAGGTCTCCCGCCACCGGGAGGCGGCGGACGCCCGCACCACGGTGATG
>JACCZN010000142.1 GCA_013695915.1 Rubrobacter sp. | reverse complement strand
GACTCGCTGGACCTCGTGGAGCTCATCATGGAGCTTGAGGAGCAGTTCGGCATGGAGATACCGGACGAGGAGGCGGAGAAGATCACCACGGTCGAGGAAGCCGTGGAGTACGTCTCGGAGCACCAGGCAGCGTGACAGAGAGCCTGAAAGCCGGTCCCGAGGGAGGAGGCAAGGGACACGCCTTCATAACCGGCTCCGGCGCGGTTACCCCCCTCGGCATCGGCACGGAGAACTTCTGGGACGCCTCCCTGCACGGCAAGAGCGGTATAGGCGAGATCACGCTCTTCGACCCCTCGCCGTATCCGTCGCACATAGCGGGTGAGTGCCGGGACTTCGACCCGGCGGACTTCATGAAGAAGAAGGACGCCCGGCGTATGGACCGCTACGCCCAGCTCGGCGTGGCAGCCGGCCTGCAGGCCGTGGAGGACGCGGGCATCGCCGAGACCATAAGACAGACCCCCGAGAGGGTCGCCATAGTTATGGGCAGCGGCATCGGCGGGCTCTCCACCTGGGAGCGCGAGTACGAGGTCCTGCACGAGAAGGGTCCCGGACGGGTCAGCCCGTTCCTGATAACCATGATGGTGCCGAACATGGCCGCCGGGCAGCTCGCCATAGCGCTCGGGGCCACGGGGCCGACCCAGTGCCCGATACTGGCGTGCGCCACCGGCGGGGAAGCCATCGCCGAGGGGCTCGAGTTGATCCGGCGGGGCGACGCCGACGTGGTCATCGCCGGCTCCGCAGAGGCCCCCATAACACCGCTCTCGATGGCCGGTTTCTGTGCCATACGGGCGATCTCCACCCGCAACGACGAGCCGCACCGGGCCAGCCGGCCCTTCGACTCGGGCCGCGACGGGTTCGCGATGAGCGAGGGCGCGGGGGCCGTGATCCTCGAAAGCCCGGAGCACGCGGAGCGCCGCGGCGCCACGCCGACGGCGGCGGTCTCGGGCTACGGACGCTCCACCGACGCCTACCACGTCACCGCGCCGGACACCGAGGGCCGCGGGGTGGAGCGGGCGATGCGGCTCGCCCTGGAGGACTCCGGGGTGAGCGCCGAGGAGGTCGGGCACGTAAACGCCCACGCCACCTCGACGCCGACCGGCGACGGGCCGGAGACAAAGGCCATCTCCCGCCTCGTGCCGCAGGCCGTCGTCTCCGGGACCAAGTCCATGACCGGGCACTCCTTCGGGGCGGTGGGCTCGACCGAGGCCATCATGTGCGCCCTGGCGCTCAAGCACCGGGTGGTGCCGCCGACCATAAACCTCGAGGAGCTGGCCGAGGACTGCGAGCCGCTTACCTATGCCACGGAGGCGACCGAGATACCGGACCTCAAGGCCGCCATCTCGAACTCGATGGGCTTCGGGGGACACAACGTCGTGGTGGTCTTCGCCGGTGTAGAATAAAGGAACCCGGAGGGCGATACAGATGTCTATAAAAGAGCTAATAAACATACTTCCGGAGCCCCTGAGGCAACGCTCCCTCTCCCACCCGAGCGTCGCCGACCTCTACGACTCCAACGGGCGGCTGGAGTTCCTGGGTGACTCCGTGCTGAATAGCCGGGTAGCGGAGCTGGTATTCCACAGCTACCCCGAGCTGCTCGAAGGCGACCTCACCCGCATCCGGGCGCACCTGGTAAGGAAGACCTTCCTCGCCACCGTGGGCCGGAGCGAGGGGCTCGAGGAGTCCATAGAGACCTCCGTGATAAACGACTCCGTCATAGCCGACACGGTCGAGGCCATAATCGGGGCTGCGTACCTCATAGACAAGGACCTCGCTTACAAGACGATAGACGAGATCTTCAACCCCGCCGAGGTAGATACCGACGAGTTGCGCGACTGGAAGACGCTGCTCCAAGAGTCCCTGCAGGCCGACGGCCTGAGACCTACCTACCGGGTCCGGTCCAAGAAGGGCCCGCCCCACCGCCCGAGCTTCGTCTCCGGGGTCTCCGTGGACGGCCGGGAGGTCGCCAAAGGAGAGGGGAACTCGATAAAGGAGAGCGAGCAGGCCGCCGCCCGGGCGGCGGTGGAGATACTGGGCCTGCGCCCCGTCACCCCCTCCCCCGTGGAGGTCCACGTAGGAGCCTAGCGCCCCGCGAGCCCGTGAGGCTCGGTTTGCTGCAGTTTCGCGTGTCCTGCGGCCCCGGGATGCGTAGAATACCCCGGTAGTGCTCTCGGCGGTATACATCAAGGGCTTCAAGACCTTTGCCCGGCCGACCCGTATGCCGCTGGAGGGCGGCATCACGGCCATCGTCGGGCCGAACGGCTCCGGGAAGAGCAACGTCACGGACGCCGTGCTCTTCGCGCTCGGGGAGCAGCGGCCCGCCGTGCTGCGGGCCGGTTCGATGGGAGGCCTGATCTTCTCCGGCTCGGAGACCTTGCAGGGCTCGCGGGTCGCGGAGGTTACGCTCGTCTTTGATAACTCCTCCGGCGCCATCTCCCTGCCGTACGGGGAGGTCTCGGTGACGCGCCGGATCTCGCGCGACGGGGATTCCCAGTACAGGATCAACGGTTCCCGCTCCCGGCTCACCGACGTACGCTCGGTGGCCGGGGAGATGGGTATCGGGCGGCACAGCATCCTGCGTCAGGGCGCGGTGGACTCCATCGTCGCCGGTGGGGCTGCGGCCTGCCGGTCGGCGCTGGAAGAAGCGGCCGGGCTGGGCGTCTACCGGCGCCGCCGGCTCTCCGCGAGCCGCCGCCTGGAGCGGGCCGACGCCCAGCTCGAGAGGAGCCGCCAGCTGGAGAGCGAGCTCTCCGATCAACTCCGGCGCATAGAGGCCGAGGCCGAGGCCGCCCGGGAGTACCGCGAGCTGGAGTCCCGCTACCGCAAGCTCTCCCTGGCCCACCTCTACCGTGTGGCGAGCAGAGGCCTCGACGACCTCCGGCACGAGCTGGACCGGAGCGAGGCCCGGCTGGCGGACCTCTCCCGCCAGGAAGAGGCTCTCCGGGAGCAACAGACCGCCCTCGAGGCCCGCGAGCGGACCTTCGAGGGTAGGGAGCGGGAGATAGACGGCCTCCTGGAGGCTGCCGAGGCGGGTATGGAGAGCCTCCAGGCCGGGGCTCTCCGGGCGGAGCGCGCCCTGTTCCGGCTCGAAGGCGCCCGGAGCCGGCAGGAGGAGAGCCTGCAGCGCGCCGGCCGCCTCGAAGAGGAGCAGCGCGCCACCTCGGAGAAGCTCGAACGCCTCGAAGCCGAGCTGGGCCGCGTAGTGGAGAGACACACCACGGAGAAGAAGAACCTCCAGGCCCGGGAGAAGGAGCTGTCGGAGCGGCGCTCGGAGCACGGCGAGGCGCAGGGCCGGTCCGCCCGGCTGCGGAAGGAGCTGGAAGCGCTCCGGTCGCGTGCCGGCCTGGAGCATCCCGGTGCCCCGGAGGAGCCCGGTGAGGAGGACCTCGAACGCCTGACCTCCGCTACCGAGGTCCTGGAGACCCTGGTTCGCGGCGGAGCTCCCGAAATCCCTCGCTCTCTCGGAGAGGCCCTGGAGAACCACCGGAAGCGGATAGAGACCCTACGCTCCGGGCTCGACCGGCGCCGTGGAGCGCTCGACGCGCTCACGGGAGAGACGGAGGCCCGCATCCGGTCCCTGCGCGCGCCCGCGAACGGCTCCGGTGGTACCCGGCTCTACGAGGTGGTGAGGGCCCGTCCCGGCTTCGAGGGGGCGGTGCAGGCAGCCCTCGGGGATCTGGCCGGCGGCGTGCTGGCGGAGGACATGAGCGAGGCGGTCGAGCTGGTCTCGGCCGACGAGTGGGTCGCCGTCCGGCTCGACGCGGAAGATGCCGGTGAACCGGGCGTTGCCCCCGGAAAGCCGCTGCTGGAGTGTGTGGAGATCCTGGCCCCCGCCCTCGAACCGGCTCTGAGGCGGCTCCTCATGGGCATCTACGTGATAGAAGAGCCGCGCCACGCCGCACCCGCCAACGGCTGGGTCGCGGTCACCCGCGAGGGGATGCGGTTCACCAGGATCAGCGCCAGCCGCGACGCCGCCCCGGCCGCGGACGGGAGCTTTGTCCGTGAGTCCCGCCGCCACCAGGAGGAGCGTCGCCTGCAGGAGCTCGAGGCCGGACCGGCGGAGGAGCTCGGCCGACTCCACAGAGACGTCTCGGCGGCGGCAGCCCGTTCCGGGGAGTTGAACGCCGGGGTCTCCACCCTGAAAGAGGCGGCCGGGCGTTCCTCAAGGTCCGCGCACCTCCTCTCTTCGGAAGCTGCCCGGCGGCTGGAGAGGACCCGCCGGGACCGGGAACGGCTCCTGGCAAGCCGGAAGGAGGCCGAGCGCGCTGCGGCGGAGACGCACTCGACCGGGGTGTCGCTTCGAGAAGCGGAGGAGACCCGGCGCGCGGCGGAGGCTGCGCTGGAGACCGCGAGCCAGGAGGCCGAGTCCGCCCGCGCAGCCTACGGAGGACTGAACCGGAGGCTCGAGGTGCTGCAGTCCGCGGTCTGGGAGGGCAAGAATCGGCTCTCTACGGTCTCCGGGGAGCTAGAGAGGCTGCGGGAGGTCTCAGGCCGGGACACCGAGAGTCTCGGCCTGAAGGCCTCCGGCGCCGCCGAGCTCGTGAACCGGCTCGTTGCCGCCGTCCGCGAGCGGCGCAACCGGTTGCGCTCCTCCCGCGGGGAGGTCTCCTCGGCGCGCAGCGAGGTCTCGGCCGAACGCACCAACCTCTCCCGGAGGAGCACCGGGCTCGCCGGTGAGCTGGCCACCCTGCGGGCGGAGACCTCACAGTTACAGGAGAGGCTCGCGCGCTCCGAACAGGCGGCCGGGCAGGCCCGGGAGGAGCTCTCCGAGGAGTGGGGCGCGGACCTCGAAGCGGCCCGCCGGGAGGCCGAGCACCTGCCGGACGAGGAGACCGCCGAGGCCGAGCGGAACCGCCTCGCCCGCAACCTGAAGCGCTTCGGTGACGTGAACCTGCTCGCCATCTCCCAGAGGGACCAGCTCGCCGAGCGCCTCGAGTTCGTCGCCGCCCAGCGCGCCGACGCCGAAGAGGCCGCCAGGGATATTAGCCGCATAATACAGGACATAGACGGGGAGATAGAGTCACGGTTCGACGGTACGTTCCGGAGGGTGCGGGACTCCTTCAGGGAGCTGATGCCGCGTCTGATGGAAGGTTCATCCGGCGAGTTGGAGCTGTCGGAGGAGGGGGTCGAGATCGGGCTGCGGCTCGGACGCCGGGGGTGGCGGCCGTTGCACGTGCTCTCCGGCGGGGAGCGTGCCCTGCTTGCGCTCTCGTTCCTCTTCAGCGTGTTCCTCAGCCGCACCCAGGGTGATACGGGGGCCTTCTGCATCCTGGACGAGGCCGAGGCGGCGCTCGACGACCTGAACCTGGCGCGATTCCTCGCTGTGGTAGACTCCTACCGCGCCAGCGGCCAGTTCGTGCTGGTAACCCACCAGAAGCGCACCATGGCCGCGGCGGACGTGCTCTACGGCGTCACCCAGGACGCTTCCGGAGCCACAGCAGTTGTGTCCAAGCGTCTGGCAGGAGATTAAGAGCACCGTTTATGGCACGGTCCTGGCGTAACTTTTTCAGAAAGTCCAAGAGCGAAGAGGAGCCCCGGAGCGGGGAGCGGGGCCCTGCCGGGCAGGAGAGCACCGGCGGGGGGCTCGCCACGGAGGTGGATCCGGGTCCGGACGAAGCCCAGTTCCCCGAGCCTCCAGAGGTCGAAGACGTAGGGGAGAGGGACCTCGAAGAGGTCGTCCGGGAGGTTGCGGAGGTCGAAGAGGAGCCTCTGCCCGAGGAGGAGCGGGGCGGCTGGTTCGGGCGTCTGCGGCAGGGGTTGCAGCGGAGCCGGGAGTCCGTCGTCGGGCAGTTGAACGCCGCGGTGGCGGAGTTCAAGGACGCCGAGGACGAGGAGTTCTGGGAGCGGGTGGAGGAGATCCTGATCTCCTCCGACGTCGGCGTCCAGACCACGGCGAAGCTGGTCGGGGAGCTCGAGAAGGAGGCGTTGGAGCGGAACATCACCAGCGGCTCCGAGCTCCGGGAGCTCATGATCGAGAAGGCCGCGAGGATGCTAGAGGGACCGGTCGAGCTCGACATCTCGCACGACCCATCCGTCCTGCTCATGGTCGGGGTAAACGGGACGGGCAAGACCACGACCATCGGCAAGCTGGCACGGTTCCTGCCTGGGGAGGTGATGTTCGCCGCCGGGGACACCTTCCGGGCGGCGGCCATCGAGCAGCTCCAGACTTGGGGCGAGCGGGTGGACGCACCCGTCATCTCCCGCCAGCGCGGGGCCGACGCCGCAGCGGTCGCCCACGACGCCGTCGAGGCCGCGAAGAGAGACGGTACGGACGTCCTCCTCATAGATACGGCCGGGAGGCTCCATACCAAGACCAACCTCATGGCGGAGCTCGAGAAGGTGCGGAGGGTCATCGAGCGCCAGATGCCGGGGGCTCCCCACGAGGTGCTCCTGACGGTAGATGCCACGACGGGCCAGAACGGCCTGCGGCAGGCAAAGATGTTCCAGGAGTCCGTGGGGGTGACGGGTATAATCCTCACCAAGCTCGACGGTACCGCGAAGGGCGGCATCGCGCTCGCCATCGCGAACGAGGTCGGGGTGCCCATAAAGCTGGTATCGGTCGGGGAGAAGGTCGGTGACCTGCACCCGTTCGAGGCCCGGGAGTTCGCCGAAGCATTGTTTGGAGAGTTGTAGATGTTCGAGACTTTAGGTGAGAGGCTGAACACTGCCCTCGACGGCGTTCGGGGCAGCGGGAACCTCACAGAAGACCAGGTAAAGAAGGTAACCCGCGAGATCCGGATGGCGCTCCTCGAGGCGGACGTCAACTACGGGGTCGTAAAGGAGTTCGTGGGCAACGTCCGCGAGCGGGCCACCGGCGCGGAGGTCTCAAAGGCCCTCTCGCCCGGCCAGCAGGTCGTCAAGATAGTTGACGAGGAGCTCGCGAACCTCATGGGCGGGCAAGCGAGCAAGCTGACCTTCGCCTCCCGGCCGCCGACCGTCGTGATGCTCGCGGGCCTCAACGGGCACGGCAAGACCACGACCGCGGGGAAGCTCGCGCTGTTTGCGCGCAAGCAGGGCAAAAGCCCGTACCTCGTGGCGTGCGACACCTACCGGCCGGCGGCCATCGAGCAGCTACAGCAGATCGGCCGCGAGATCGGGGTGCCGGTCTACTCCGAGGGCACCGAGCCCGCGCCGGAGGAGGTCGCCGGGCGCGGCGTCCGGGCCGCGAAAGACGAGGGCCACGACTTCGCCATCGTGGATACCGCCGGGCGGCAGGTCATAGACCAGGACATGATGGAGGAGCTCAAGCGGGTGCGGTCGGTGACCCGTCCGCACTCCGTGTTGCTGGTCCTGGACGTGGTCACGGGACAGACCGCGGTGGACGTGGCGAAGGCCTTCCGGGAGAACGCGGACTTCGACGGGATGGTGCTCACCAAGCTCGACGGCGACGCCCGGGGCGGGGCGGCGCTCTCCGTCGTCTCCGTAACGGGGCGGCCGGTAAAGTTCGCCTCCGAGGGCGAGAAGATGAGCGAGTTCGACTACTTCTACCCGGACCGGATGGCGGGCCGCATCCTCGGCATGGGCGACGTCCTGACGCTCATCGAGAAGGCCGAGGGCCAGATGGACGAGGAGGAGGCCGAGGCCCAGAGCAAGAAGCTCATGGCCGGCAAGTTCACCTTCGAGGACTTCCTCTCCCAGATGCAGATGATCAAGAAGATGGGCCCGCTCTCCGGGCTCATGAGCATGATACCGGGCCTCGGCAAGCAGCTAAAGGACGTTCAGATAGACGACCGGATGCTCGGGAGGGTCGAGGCCATGATAACCTCTATGACGCTCGCCGAGCGCCGCAACCCCAAGCTGTTGCAGAGCCCGAGCCGGGCGCGTAGGATTGCCCGCGGCTCCGGCTCCACCCAGCAGGACGTGCAGAAGCTCGTAAAGCAGTTCGGCGAGATGCAGAAGGCCATGAAACAGATGGGCGGTAAAGGCGGGAAGGGCGGTATGCCGGCCGGACTGCCAAAGGGCGCGCCGAAAGGCGGCATGCCGAAGATGCCCTTCAAGAGGTAACGGCGAGTTACAGAGAATGAGAGAGGTAAGAGCATGGCGGTAAGGATAAGGTTGGCCAGGCACGGCTCCAAGAAGTCCCCGTTCTACCGGATAGTGGTCGCGGACTCCCGCAGCCCGCGCGACGGCCGTTCTATAGAGCGGATCGGGACGTACAACCCGCAGACGGAGCCTTCGGACATCCAGGTGGACGTGGAGAAGGCCCGGGAGTGGCTCAGCCACGGGGCGCAGCCGACCAACCAGGTAAGGAAGCTCTTGAAGATCTCGGGCGCCCTCTAGGGAGAGTCGTGCAGCAGCTAGAGAGGCTCCTGACTTTTCTGGCCCGGTCGCTCGTGGACGAGCCGGAAGAGGTAGAGGTTTCGGCCACGGAGTCGGACTCGCAGGTAACGCTTCGACTGCGGGTCGCGCCGGGAGACGTCGGCAGGGTGATCGGGCGCCAGGGCCGAATCGTCAAGGCGATCCGGACGCTGGTCAAGGCCGCGTCGGTCAAGGTGGGCAAGAGGGTCTCCGTAGAGGTTCTGGACTAGCGGCCGTGGAGGAGCTCTCCGACCCGGTCGTCGTCGGGGTCGTGGGTGCCCCGCACGGGATACGGGGCACGGTGCGCGTAAAGGCCACCGGCTCCGGACGGCACCTGCGGGAGGGTGCCGAGCTCGTGGTCGGCGGACGGCGGCGGCGCATAGCGAAGGTCCGCGAGACGCCGAAAGGCTTCCTGGTGGACTTCGAGGGCGTCGAGGCCCGGGAAGCGGCCGTCGGGCTGCGGTCGATGGAGTTGAAGCTCGACCGCGGGGAGCTAGACCCCACGGACGAGGAGGAGTTCTATGTGGACGACCTCGTCGGCCTCCTGGCGGTAGATGAGGGGGGAGAAGAGTTGGGCCTGGTGCGCGAGGTCTCGGAGACCCCGATCTACGAGCTGCTCCACATCCGTCCGGAGGGCGTTACCCCGGAGGCTGCGGAAGAGGTACTGGTGCCCTTCACGCGCGAGCACGTCCCCGAGGTGGACGTCGAGGACCGGCGGGTCGTCGTCCGGCCGCCGGGCCTGTAGCCCCCAAGACCCCGGCCGGAGCCCGCGTTGCAGAGCATAGACGTATTCTGCGTGTTTCCCGAGGTGGTCGAGGCCTCGCTGCGCGCTGGCGTGGTGGGCCGGGCCGTGGAGCGCGGCCTGGTAGGTGTCCGGACGTTCGACCTCCGGGACTACGCTCCGGGAGGACGGATCGACGATATGCCCTACGGGGGCGGGCCGGGGATGGTGATCCGGGTGGACGTGGTGGCCCGGGCGCTGGAGGCGGTGTACGGTCTGCCGGCCCGGGAGGCCCGGGAGGTCCGGACGGTCCTGGTCACCGAGCCCGGCGGCCGCACCTTCGACCAGGGGTATGCCCGCGAGCTCGCGGGCGGGTTGGCCGGGGGCCGGGGGGTCACGATGGTCTGCGGCCGCTACGGCGGGGTGGACGAGCGGGTGCGAACGGAGCTCTCGACCGGGGCAGTCTCGCTGGGCGGTTTCGTGTTATCGGGCGGTGAGATAGTGGCGGCAGCCGTCGCGGACGCCGTGGTCCGGCTGCTCGACGGGGTGCTCGGGAACGCCGAGAGCCTCGCCGGGGAGTCCTTCTCCGCGGAGGATGGGGCGGGAGCCGTCGGTCCGCCGCAGTACACGCGGCCTGCTGAGTGGGATACAGCACAGGTCCCGGACGTGCTATTATCCGGCAATCACGCTGAGATCCGTGCCTGGCGCGAGCGCGCGTCGCGAGCGCGGGCCACGGGCCCGGAAGAGCAATAACGAGCCGGAGAAGCGCCATCCGTAGCTTTCAAAGTCCCCACGAGAGGAGACGAGCATGATAACCAGTGAGAACCTCAAGCAGCCCGAGACCGCGTTCCGTCCGGGCGACACCATAAGGGTGGACTACCGGGTCACGGAGGGGAACCGCGAACGTATCCAGAGCTTCGAGGGCCTGTGTCTGGCCCGTAAAGGCTCGGGTATCCAGGAGACCTTCGTGGTGCGAAAGAACTCGTTCGGCGTGGCCGTAGAGCGCATCTTCCCGCTCCACTCGCCCAAGATAGCGGATATAAAGATGATCTCCCGCGGCTCCGTGCGGCAGTCCAAGATCTACTACATCCGCCAGAAGGTCGGCAAGAAGGCCCGGGTCAAGAAGGCCCGCTAGAGCGCCGGGGGGTTGCCGGGCCATCCAGGGGAGCGTCCGCCGGGCGCTCCCCTCTACGCTTTCGACGCGGCCTTCTCCGGCGAGAACGGCCGGAGCGGGCCCCTGGCGGGGGCCGATGAGGCCGGACGGGGATCTCTGGCCGGTCCCCTGGTCGCCGCGGCGGTCGTGCTCGGTGAGGGAGAGGTAGAGGGGCTGGCGGACTCCAAGACCCTGAGACCGGAAGCTAGAGAGACGGTCTTTGCCGAGGTTCTCCGACGCTGTGAGGGCGTCTCGGTGGCCAGCTTCCCCGCCTGGTGGATAGACCGCTACGGTGTGGGCTCCGCGAACCGGGAGGCGCTGCGGGGTGCGCTCTCTGCGCTGGCGGACCGGGCCGGGTGCTGCCTGGCCGATGGGAACCTCCGGCTCAGGCCGGAGGTAGAGTCTCTGCCGCGGGCGGACAGCGCGAGCGCGACGGTCGCGGCGGCGAGCGTGGTGGCGAAGGTCTTGAGGGACGGGGCGATGCGGGCCCTCGCCGCCGAGAGCCCGGGATACGGCTTCGAGAGGAACAAGGGTTATGGAACGCCGGAGCATCGGTTGGCGCTCCGGGAGCTCGGCCCTTGCCGGGTACACCGGGTGAGCTGGTCCGGTGTAGGAGGCTAGACGGCACTGGGTGGTCGCAGGGACAACCGCCGCTCCGGGGACCGGGGAGAGGAGATCGCGCTGCGCTACCTCGGCGGGCGAGGGTACCGGCTCGTGGAGAAGAACTACCGCACGCGCCGCGGGGAGGTAGACCTGATCCTGCGTCACGGCTCCAGCCTGGTGTTCGTCGAGGTCAAGCTGCGCCGGGGCACCGGGTTCGGCGAGCCCGTGGAGGCCGTCACGGTCCGCAAGCAGGAGAGGATCCGGGCTCTGGCGGAACACTACCTGGCCGTATACGAGCCGGAGTTCGAGGAGGTGCGCTTCGACGTCGTCGGTGTCCTCCTGGGTGCCGGTAGACCACAGGTCCGGCACGTGCCGCACGCTTTCTAGGCTCTCAGGGCCGGGGTCCGGCGCCCCCGGGTACTCGCTCTCGCAGTTACATTGATATACTATGGCAAGTTCTGTTGGCAGATAAGCGTTAGGGTGCGGTCGAGCGCAGTCTTCAGGCGGCTCGAACGGGCTTCGTGTGGGGATAGGTGTTTTAAACTAGTGTCTGTTTGTCGGGCGACCAGCCTGACTCTTTCAGGTATAGAGGCCTTGCCTGTCGAGGTAGAGGTAGACGTGGGTTCCGGCCTCCCGGGCTTCTCCATCGTGGGGCTGCCGGACACTGCGGTGCAGGAGGCGCGGGAGCGGGTGAAGGTCGCCATCACCAACAGCGGGTACAAGTTCCCCACCAGGAAGGTGATAGTGAACCTGGCACCCGCGAACCTGCGCAAGGAAGGACCGGCCTTTGACCTCCCCATAGCGCTCGCCGTGCTCGCAGCCTCCGGCGTGGTCCCCCCCGGGAGCCTCGCGGGCTCGGGCATCGTGGGCGAGCTCTCGCTGGACGGTGGTCTGCGGGGGGTGCGGGGTGCGCTGTCTTTCTCCGAGGGCGTGGACCGCGAGGGCCTGCGGAGGCTCGTCGTGCCCCGGGAGAACGCCGCAGAGGCGGCCTCGGCCGGGAAGGTAGACGTCCACGGTGTCGGGAACCTCGGCGAGGCCGTGGACCTGTTCAGGGACGGGGAGCCGGAGCCGACGTACCCGGCAGGCTCCCGCCCGGAGGAGAGCCCCGCAGCCGTGGAGCCGTCCCCGGACGATTTCGCCGACGTTGCCGGGCAGGGCTATGCCAAGCGGGCGCTGGAGGTGACCGCTGCGGGGGGACACAACGTCCTCCTGAGCGGTCCACCGGGCTCCGGCAAGACCATGCTCGGGCGGAGGCTCCCGGGCATACTCCCTCCGCTGACCCTCGCGGAGAGCATCGAGGTCACCAAGGTCTACAGCTCGGCGGGAGAGAGCAACGGTGCGCTCGTGAAGCGGCGGCCATTCCGGGCCCCGCACCACACCATCTCCACCGCCGGTCTCGCGGGCGGCGGGAGCAACCCCCGTCCGGGAGAGGTCTCGCTCGCCCACCACGGCGTGCTCTTCCTGGACGAGTTCCCGGAGTTCAGCCGGGGCTCTCTGGAGGTGCTGCGCGGCCCGCTGGAGGACGGGCACGTGACCATCTCGCGCGTTGCGGCGTCCGTGACCTATCCGGCCCGCACCACGCTCGTCTGTTCCATGAACCCCTGTCCCTGCGGGTACGCGGGCGACCGCCGGAAGGCCTGCCGGTGCTCCGCCGGGCAGATAGAGCGTTACCAGAGCCGTATCTCCGGTCCGCTGCTCGACCGGGTGGACATCTTCGTCGACGTGCCGCGCCTGACCCGCGAGGAGCTGAGGAGCGGGGAGGCTGCGGAGCCGTCCGAGGCCGTGCGCGGCCGGGTGGCGGAGGCCCGGGAGGCTCAGACCGCCCGGCAGGGCGCGCCAAACGCCGCGCTCTCCGGCAGGCCTCTGCGCGAGTTCTGCGCCCTGCGGGGGGACTCGGAGGCGCTGCTCTCGCGGGCCATAGACCGCATGGGGCTCTCGGGGAGGGGGCACGACCGCATCCTGCGGGTGGCGCGGACGGTGGCGGACCTCGCGGGGAAAGAGGAGATAGCGGCCGAGCACGTAGCCGAGGCGCTCAACTACCGGAGGTCTGCGACCTTTGATCTCTAGCGGCGAAAGCACCGGGTTCGCGGGCAGCCGGGAGGGGTACCTCTTCCTCTCGCTGCTCCAGGCCCGGACGGGGACCAGCCTCCTTCGCAGGATGGGGGACCTATCTCCCGACCGCCTCCCGGAGATGTCCGACCGCGAGCTCGGCGAGCACGTGAAGCTCTCGGAGAAGGCCCGCCGGGCCTTCGGGGAGCTGCGCCGGGAGTTCGACGCCGAAGCCGTCCTCGGGCGGCTGGCGCAGACGGGTGCGTCGGCGGTGACCCTGGCGGACGGTGGCTACCCCGAGCGGCTGCGGGAGATGCCCGACCCTCCGCCGGCCCTGTTCGTGCGCGGGACCATACCCGAGGGGCCGGCGGTCGCGCTCGTCGGCTCGCGCAAGGCCTCCGTCACGGGGATCGAGAACGCGCGGGAGCTGGGCCGGGCGCTCGGTGAGAGGGGCGTATGCGTCGTGAGCGGTCTGGCCCTCGGTATCGACGCCGCCGCCCATGAAGGGGCGCTGGCCTCCGGCGGGCCGACGGCCGGGGTCCTCGGCTGCGGCATAGACGTGATCTACCCCCGGCGGAACCGCGAGCTCTTCGAGAGGGTGCGGGGCTCGGGGGCCGTGGTCTCGGAGTACTACCTGGGGGAGCAGCCGCTGCCGTGGCGGTTCCCGGCCCGGAACCGGGTGATCTCCGGTCTGTCGGAGACCGTAGTAGTAGTGGAGGCCTCCGAGAAGAGCGGGGCGCTGATAACCGCCCGCCACGCGCTGGAGGCCGGGCAGGACGTGTGGTCCGTTCCGGGACCTCTGCGGCCACCCGAGTGCCGGGGTTCCAACCGGCTGCTCGGCGACGGGGCAGGGGTGATCTGGGACGTGGCGGAGTTTGTGGACGCCGTGGCGCCGGAGCCTGCGAGGCCCGTGGCGCCGCGGGCGCTGCCGATGGAAGAGCTCGAGGAGGGTGAGCTGCCGCAGCACGAAGCCAGGGTGCTCTTGGAGGTCGGTTTCGAGGCGACCGGGGTAGATGTGATCTCGGGCCGCAGCGGGGTCGGGATGCGCGAGCTTCTGCCCGTGCTCTCGATGCTGGAGTTGAAAGGTTATGTAGCGCGGGACAGCGGCGGCTCGTACTCCCGGCGGGGCCGATGAGCGAGGTCGCCCTCGGTCGCGAGCGCACCATCGGCCGTCTCTGGGAGCAGTACCTGAAGGCCCGCGGCGAGCTCTACGCCGCGGAGCAGCGTGACGGGGAAGGCAGGATGCCCAGGAGCCTCGAACGCCGGACGGAGGGTTTCAGGGACCGGCTGGTCGTGAATTACTCTCCGCTCGTCAAGTACGCGGCGGGCCGGATCTACGCCCGCTCGACCAGCTCCCTGGACCAGGAGGACCTCTACTCCTGGGGCGTGCTAGGTCTCCTGGATGCCATAGAGACCTACGACCCGGACCGGAAGGCGAAGTTCGAGTCTTATGCAATCTCAAAGATCCGGTGGGCCATCCTCGACGAGCTGCGCCGGGAGGACTGGGTGCCCCGGCGGGTGCGGCTGCGGGCGCAGGAGATAGAGCGGGCCAGGGCCCGGCTCGGCCAGGAGCTCCGGCGGCAACCGAGCGAGCGCGAGATCTCCAAAGAGGTCGGCATGACCTTCGAGGAGTACCAGAGCTTTCTGGACCAGTACGCTCGGGCGCAGGTCTCCTCGCTGGAGTCCCGGCTGGATATCGACGGGGGGCTGGGAGCCGAGTTCCAGGCCTTTGTCGTGGACCACGGGGTGCGGGACCCGCAGTCCGAGGCGGAGAAAGAGGACCTCCGTACCCAACTCGCGGGCGCCATAGAGGAACTCGGTCACCAAGAGCGGCTGGTAACCACCTTCTACTTCTACGAAGGGCTCACCCTGAAAGAGATCGGCAAGGCGATGAGCCTCACCGAAGGACGCATCTCCCAGATCTTGCGCCGAGCGCTCAGGCGTCTGCAGGCCAACCTCTCAGAGCGGCCCATCGCCTCGTGGGGGCGGTAGCCGTTCCGGCGGAGAGGAGACGATAGAAGCCCCCACTCGCCTGTGCTAGTATCTGCGAGGTCTTATTACACACGCCTGCGAAGGGCCTGCAGCAGCATGCCCAGGTGGTGGTCCACAGAGAGAGGCTGGGTCCTCCCGACGGTGGATTGCAAAGTGCGGGCGGAGGTTCAACCACCTGAAAAGGAGAGGTAACGGTTTTGGAGAGCACGGCAACAGCTCAGCAGGTAGGCGTCAGGGAGCTACTCGACGCCGGGGTCCACTTCGGCCATCAGGCCAAGCGGTGGAACCCGAAGATGAAGCGGTACATTTTCGCCCAGCGCTCGGGCATCCACATAGTTGACCTGGACCAGACGCTCACGCTTCTGGACCGGGCCCTGGCCTTTTTGCAGGACGTGGCGGCGGCGGGCCGGGAGGTGCTCTTCGTGGGCACCAAGAAGCAGGCCCAGCTCACGCTCGCCGAGCAGGCGATGCGCTCCGGGCAGCCCTACGTGGCGGAGCGCTACATCGGCGGCATGCTCACGAACTTCCAGACCATCCGGCCCCGGATCCAGCACTTCGTGGACCTCGCCAAGGCCGTGGAGGAGACGCCCGAGGAGGCGCGGAGCGGCCGGGAGTGGTTCGCCCTGAACCGCGAGTACCAGAAGCTCCGCAGGAACTTCGCCGGTCTCACGGAGATGGAGCGTCTGCCGGGCGCCGTGTTCGTGATAGACCCCAAGCGCGAGGAGCTCATGGTAAAGGAGGCGAACCGTCTCCGGATACCGGTGGTCGCCCTCACGGACACCAACTGTGACCCCGAGGTCGTGGACTACATAGTCCCGGGCAACGACGACGCGATAAGGTCCATCAACTTGGTCTCGAAGCTCGTGGCAGAGGCGATACTGGCCGGAAGGGGAGAGGAAGCGCCCCCCTCGACCGACCGCCCGATACCGCCGGCCGTCGAGGCCGCGCTGGTCTCGGAGAGCGTCGCTGACCAGAGCAAGCTCACGGAGGAGGACGAGATCAGCGCGAGCGCCCGGGCGTCGTTCACCCGGGAGTCCGGTACGGCCAGCACCGGCGGCGAGACCTTCCCGCCGGCACTGCAGGAGCCGGTAGCTACGGAGGAAGAGCTCCGGGGCGGGGCCGAGGAGATAGCGCCCGACGGCGTGGGTGCCGAGAAGATAGACATAGAGAGCGCCACCGACGAGCCGGTAGTGGACGAGCCGGTAGTGGACGAGCCCGCGGGTTCTGAAGAGGCTGCGGGCGAGCCGGAGACCTCCGGCGAGGAAGAAGACGCGGCGCAGGCCGGGGACGACGAGACCGAAGGAAGCCAGGGGTAACGAGGAATGGCGAGCACGGTAGAGAAGGTAAAGCAGCTCCGGGCGGAGACCGCCGCCGGCATGATGGACGTCAAGCGGGCTCTTGAGGAGTCCGAGGGGGACCTGGACGGCGCGCGGCGGGTCCTCAAGGAGCGCGGCCAGGCCGTGGCCGCGAAGAAGAGCGCCCGCGAGGTCAACGAGGGCCTCATCGAGTCCTACATCCACTTCAACGGCAAGCTCGGCGTGCTGGTCGAGGTGGACTGCGAGACCGACTTCGTGGCCCGGACGGAGGACTTCAAGGGCTTCGCGAGGAACGTGGCGCTCCACATCGCCTCCATGAACCCGCTGACCGTCTCCCCGGAGGACATTCCCGAGGAGGAGCTAGCCGAGGAGCGCGCGGCGGTCGAGAAGCAGACGGCGGAGCTCGGCAAGCCCGAGAACGTGGCGGAGAAGATCATCCAGGGCCGGATGGACAAGTGGATCAAGGAGCGTGCCCTCCTGACGCAGAGCTACGTAAAGGACGACGACAAGACCGTGGGCGAGCTCTTGCAGGAGACCATCGCCACGGTGGGCGAGAACATCGTCATCCGGCGCTTCACCCGGTACGAGCTCTAGGACCGGCGTTGAGCGAATCCGCTCTCAACGAGGAGAGAGGCGACTCGCGCGTGCCCGGTGGTCTGAAGCGGGTGGTCCTGAAGCTCTCGGGCGAGAGCCTCTCGGGGGAGGATGGGTACGGCATAGACCCGGCGAGCCTGGACTCCACGGCGACGCAGGTAATGGAGGCCGTGGAGGCTGGCGCGGAGCTCGCCATCGTGGTCGGCGGCGGGAACATCTTCCGGGGCTCGCAGGTAGCCTCCAAGCTCGGCATAGAAAGCGCCACGGCGGACTACATGGCGATGCTCGGGACCGTGATCAACGCTCTCGCGTTGCAGGCGGCGCTGGAGGGCCGCGGCCTCGACAGCCGGGTACAGTCGGCGATCCAGATACAGGAGGTCGCGGAGACCTACATCCGGCGGCGGGCGATCCGGCACCTGGAGAAGGGACGGGTCGTTATCTTCGCCTCCGGCACGGGGAACCCGTTCTTCACCACGGACACGGGGGCGGCGTTGCGGGCGCTCGAGATCGGGGCCGACGCCATGCTGATGGCGAAGAACCGGGTAGACGGCGTCTACGACAAGGACCCCCGTGTACACCGGGACGCGGTCCGGATACCACGCCTCTCCTACATGGACCTGCTCTCCCGAAACCTCTCTGTGATGGACCACACGGCCGCGACGCTCCTCTCCGGGGAACGCCTCCCTATAATCGTTTTCGATATACTAAAGCCCGGCAACCTGCGGAGCATCCTGCAGGGCGAGCACGTCGGGTCCCTGGTCTGGAGCTCCGGCGATACTGCCCCCGAGAGCCGGGCTGACGGAGGAGATGAGCATGTCGGAGAACATTGACCTGACGGCGGCGGCCCGCCGGATGCAGGGTGCCGTGGAGTCCGTCAGGCGGGACTTTTCGAGCATCCGCACCGGGCGGGCGAGCCCTTCCATCCTGGACCGGGTAGAGGTCGAGGCGTACGGCTCCACGATGCCCCTGAAGAGCGTGGCGAGCGTGAACGTGCCTGAGGCGCGCCTGCTGACGGTGACGCCTTTCGACCCGGGTACCATGAAGGCCATCGAGCGGGCCATAGAGCACGCGGACATCGGCCTCAACCCGCAGAACGACGGCAAGATCATCCGTCTACCCATCCCGGAGCTGACCGAGGACCGGCGGCGGGAGATGACCAAAAGGGCCCGGGCGATGGCCGAAGATGCGCGGGTCTCCGTACGGAACGTGCGGCGGGACGAGATGCGGGACATCTCGGAGCTCCGCCGGGAGGGTGAGGTCTCTGAGGACGAGGAGCACCGCTCGGAGGCCGAGCTACAGAGGCTCACGGACTCTCACGTGGCCCGCATAGACGCGGCGCTGGCCGACAAAGAAGCCGAGCTTCTGGAGGTCTGAGTCCTGGAGCCCGCTCAGAAGAACCCACCGAGCCTCCCGGGACGGTGCGAGAGCATAATCTCGCGCCTCGATAAGGAGCGCGCCCCCCGCCACGTAGCCATTATCATGGACGGCAACGGTCGCTGGGCGCAGCGCCGCTGGCTGCCGCGGGCCGCGGGGCACCGCGCCGGGGTCGAAGTCCTCACGCCGCTGCTCGATGCCGCGGGCCGTGCCGGGGTGTCGGCCGTCACGCTCTACGCGTTCTCGACCGAGAACTGGACCCGCCCGGAGGACGAGGTCTCGACCCTGATGGGTCTGTTCCTGGAGAAGGCAAAGAGCAAGGTGCCGGAGCTCAACGAGCGCGGGGCGCGCCTGCGGTTCGTCGGCCGGACGGAGCGTCTGCCCGAGTCCGTCCGGGCTGCGGCGCGGGAGGCCGAGGAGTTGACCGCCGCGAACGACCGGATCGACGTGTACGTGGCACTGAACTACGGGGGGCGTTCGGAGATGGTGGACGCCGCGCGGCGCATGATCTCGGCGGGGCTCGCCCCCGAAGAGGTCGATGAGGGGACCTTCGCGCGCTACCTGTACGCGCCGGAAGCCCCGGAGGTGGACCTCGTGATCCGGACCAGCGGCGAGCTGCGGGTCTCGAACTTCCTGCTGTGGCAGATAGCCTACGCCGAGTTCTACCTCACGGAGACCCTCTGGCCGGACTTCACCCCGGAGGAGTTCCTCGGGGCCCTGGAGTCCTATGCCTCCCGCTCCCGGCGCAGGGGCGGGGTCTAGAGAGGGATGCTCAGGTGGCGCACCGCCACCGCCCTGATCCTGGCTCCCGTGGTCCTCGGGGCCATCGCGCTCGGGGGGTGGGCGGTGCTGGCGCTGGTGCTGATAGTAGTCGCGCTCGCCGCCCACGAGCTCTCCCAGGCGCTCCGGCCCCTGCCGTTCCCCGCGGCCCTCGGGGCCGGGGTCCTGCCGGTGCTGCTCTCGATACCCTACGATACCGAGGGTATCCTGGTCGGGACGCTGCTCGGGCTGCCGTGGGCGCTCTTCTGGCTCGCCGGCAAGCCGGAGGCGCGGACCCTCCGGGCGGTGCTGGCGTTGCTCCTGATGGCCGTCTGGATCGGGGCCCCGCTCTCACTGCTCGGCCTGACCGCGGAGCTCGAGAACGGCGTGATATTCGTGCTGATCGCGGTCGTCGGCCCCTGGGTCTCCGATGCGGGAGCTTACTTCGCGGGCCGCTCTTTCGGCCGCCACCCGCTGTTCCCGAGCCTGAGCCCGAAGAAGACCGTGGAGGGGGGTATCGGGGGGCTCGTCCTGACCGTGGCCGTGGTCGGGGCGGTGGCTCATTGGGTGATCGGGCTGACCCCGCTGGAGTCCGTGCTCGCGGGCGCCGCCATCTCCGTGTTCTCCCAGAGCGGTGACCTGTTCGAGTCCGTCCTGAAGCGGATCCTCGACCTCAAGGACCTCGGCAATACCCTTCCCGGTCACGGTGGCATCCTGGACCGGATAGACAGCCTGCTCTTTACCGCGCCTGCGGTATACTACATCCTCCTTCTTGTATGAGACCACTCCCCGCATGAGACGCATCGCCGTCCTCGGCTCGACCGGCAGCATCGGCCGCCAGGCCCTCGACGTCGTGCGCGCCCACCCGGACCGGTTCGAGGTCGCGGCCCTCTCCGCATCCTCCAATACCGGGCTTCTCCGCAGCCAGATACGGGAGTTCCGCCCGGAGTACGCGGCCCTGGAAGACGGAGCCCCGGAAGACCTCGGGGAGACGGGCGCGGAGCTACTCTCCGGGGCTGGCTCCTCCGAGAGGCTCGCGGAGCTCCGCGTAGACACGGTGCTGAACGGCATCGTGGGCTTTGCGGGCCTCGCCACCACCGTGAGCGCCCTCCGTTCGGGCAACACGGTGGCCCTCGCGAACAAGGAGTCGCTGGTAGTCGCCGGTGAGTGGGTGATGGGGCTGGCCGGGGAGGGGCGTCTGGTACCGGTGGACTCCGAGCACTCGGCGATCTTCCAGTGCCTGCTCGGGCGGCGCGGCGAAGAGGTGTCGAAGCTCCTGCTCACGGCCTCCGGCGGACCGTTCTTCGACCTCTCCGCGGAGGAGCTGCGGCACGCCGCACCGGAGGACGCCCTGAAGCACCCGACGTGGCAGATGGGGCGCAAGGTCACGATAGACTCGGCGTCGATGATGAACAAGGGCCTCGAGGTAATTGAGGCCCACCACCTCTTCGGTGTCCCCTACGAGGACATAAAGGTCGTGGTGCACCGGCAGTCGGTGGTCCACGGCGGCGTGACCCTGGCCGACGGCTCGGTGATACTCCACGCTGCAGCGCCGGACATGCGGCTGCCCATCTCCTACGGCCTCCTGTATCCGGAGAGGGTAGACGCCGGGGTGGGTCCCGTCGGCTTCGACGGCGTGACGTGGACCTTCGCGGAGCCCCGCGACGAGGTGTTCCGGTCTCTGCCGCTCGCGGTCGAGGCCGGCCGTTCCGGAGGGGCGTACCCGGTCGCGCTCAACGCGGCGAACGAGGTAGCCGTCGAGGCCTTCCTTGACCGGAGGATACAATTCCCCGAGCTAGCCACGGTAACGGAGGAGGTACTGGGCCGCGTGCCACAGTTCGGAGTTTTGGAGAGCCTGGAGGCGGTGCGGTCGGCGGACCGGTGGGCGCGGGAGGAGGCGCTCGCGGTCGTCGGCCGCCATGAGGTCCATAGGGGGCTCGTGCGGTGACCATCCTGCTGACCATCCTCGGCCTGATCGTGCTCATCGCCATCCACGAGCTCGGGCACATGCTGACCGCCAAGGCGCTCGGGGTCCATGTCGAGGAGTTCGCCATCGGCTTCGGGCCTCCCATCTTCAAGAGGAAGATCGGGAAGACCGTGTACTCCTTCCGCCTGATACTCCTCGGCGGCTTCGCCAAGATGGCGGGGATGAGCCAGAAGGAGGAGCAGGGGCCGGAGACCTACCACACCAAGCCGCCCTGGCGGCGAGCCCTGATCATCTTCGCCGGACCGGCCGTGAACTTCGTCGCGGCCATCTTTATCCTCGCCGGGCTCTTCTACGTCATAGGCAACCCCGCGAACCCGACCAACGAGGTGGGTCAGGTGCAGCCGGAGAGTATGGCGGCGGAGGCCGGTATGCAGGAGGGCGACACCCTCGTGGCGTTCGAGGGGCAACAGACCCCGAGCTGGGAGGCGTTCACCGAGGCCGTGAACGAGCGGGAGCCCGGGGAAGCGGCGGCCGTGACCGTCGAGCGCGGCGGCGAGACCGTGGAGCTCTCCGGCGAGCTCGGGGCCAGCGAGCAGGACCCCGAGCAGCCGTTGGTCGGCATAGGCCCGGAGCCGGGGAGTGCCGGACCGCTGGAGGCCCTGGTGGCCGGTGCGGTGCAGACCGGCCAGATCTCGGTGGCGTACGTGGACGGGCTGATACAGCTCGTAACGGGCCAGATCAACTTCTTCGACGCCGCCTCCGGTCCCGTGGGGATAGTCGCGGTGAGCGACGAGGTAGCCTCGGCCGGCATCGCGCCCTACATCCAGTTCTTCGCCTTGATCAGCCTGATCCTCGCGATAATGAACCTGCTGCCGATACTCCCGCTCGACGGGGGACACCTCTTGATGATCGCGGTCGAGAAGCTGCGCGGACGGCGGGTCAACGAGGAGACCATGGGCAAGATCGCCTTCGTCTTCATCATGCTGTTGATTACGCTGATGCTGGTCGTCACGTACTCGGATGTGAGCCGGCTCATCTCCGGGGAACCGTTCATCCCGGAGTAGCTCCCGGGAGTAAATTGTCTCTCCTCTCCGGGTGGTCGCCTTGTATATAATCCGTGGTGCGAAGCTGATATGTACGATTGGAGAGAGATGACGGAGACAGCGGTAGGGGAGCGCCCGGTGACGAGCCGCCAGATCACGGTCGGCGGCGTGCCGATAGGCGGCGGCGCCCAGGTCGCGGTCCAGTCCATGACGAACACCATGACCTACGAGGTCGAGGAGACCGTCCAGCAGGTCTACGACCTGAATGCTGCGGGCGCCGACCTCGTCCGGGTCTCCGTCAACGGCTCCAAGGCTCTGAAAGGCTTCAGGGAGGTCGTGTGGCGGTCTCCGGTGCCCCTTATAGCCGACATCCACTTCGACTACCGGATGGCCCTCGGCGCGGCCGACGCGGGGGCGGCGTGTGTCAGGATCAACCCGGGCAACATCGGCAACGACGACCGCTACCGCGAGGTGATCGAGAAGTGCCGCCAGACCGGCACGGCCATGCGCATCGGCGTCAACTCCGGCTCGGTAGAGCGGCGTTACTGGGAGATGCCCAAGGTCGAGGCCCTGGTGGCGAGCGCCTTGCAGAAGGTCGAGATCGCCGAGGAGATGGGCTTCTATAACTTCAAGGTCTCTCTGAAGGCGAGCCACGTCCCCGAGATGGTCGAGGCGAACCGCGAGTTCCGCAAGCACTCCGACGCGCCGCTGCACCTCGGCGTAACAGAGGCGGGCACCAAGCTGCCCGGCTCGATAAAGAGCGCCGCGGCCCTCGGCCAGCTCCTCCCGTACGGCATCGGGGACACCATCCGCATCTCGCTCGCCGAAGACCCGGTAGAGGAGATACCGGTCGCCTACCACATCCTCTCCGCCCTGGACCTCCGGCACCGGGGACCGAACGTCATCGCCTGCCCGAGCTGCGCGCGGACCCTCGGGTTCGACGTGATCGGGATGGCCGGCAAGGTCGAGGAGAAGCTCAAGTACTACGAGGACCACTTCACCGTCGCCGTGATGGGCTGCATCGTCAACGGCCCCGGCGAGGCCCGGGACGCCGACTACGGGGTAGCCGGCGGCAAGGACGACGGTGTGATCTTCTCCAAGGGCCAGCCTCTTCGCAAGGTGGAGCGGGACGAGATCTTCGATGCCCTCTTCGAGGAGATAGAGAACGACGGCTGGAAGTAAGCCCCGGGGCCGCCTCCGGACCTGTGGGGGCGGCCCCGGAGTCGCAGAGGAGGCTCTGTCGGCAGCCCCACGTTCCTTGTAACCTAGATGCGTTACTGTACAATTAAAGGTGTTGTACTGGAGCAAGGGGTCTTCGGGCCCGTTGCTTTTTTAACGTCTTTAGAAGGTGAGCGCGTACGGGACGGTTGGAGAGATTGGCGGAGGTCGTTGAGAGGTCGCTGCCGGAGGAAGCGGAGCTAGTAGAGGCCCGGTTCTCCGGGGGCTCGGTGCTGACCCTGCTCGTGGACCGGTGGGACGGACCGGCGGACCACGAGTTCTGCACGCGCATCGCCTCCATCGTCTCCCCGCGGCTCGAGGAGGCCGGGTACGACGGTCCGGCTGAGATCTCCTCTCCCGGCATAGAGCGCCCGCTCACCAGGCCGGAGCACTACAGGCGCTTCGCCGGTCACGAGGCGAAGGTAAAGGTCGGTGAGCCGGTAGACGGCCGGAGGAACTTCACCGGGGTAATAGAGCGGGTCACAGAGAAGAGTTTTACCCTAAAACTCCCCGAGGAGGCGGAGGTGGAGCTGCCGTTCAGCGCCGTCACCCGTGCGTACCTCAGAGAGGACATATAGATGAACACCGCACTGCTGTCAGCCCTACACGAGATAGAGACGGACAAGGGCATACCCTTTCCGACCGTCAAGGCGGTACTGGAGGAGTCCCTGCTCGCGGCTTACGAGGGACGCGAGGGTGCCGAGGAAGGTGCCGAGGTGGTCCTCGACGCGGAGAGCGGCGACCTCCGGGTGGTAAAGGAGGGCGAGGACATAACGCCCGCGGACTTTACCCGCATAGCGGCCCAGGTCATGCGCCAGACCTTCTACCAGCGGCTCAACGAGATCCACAACGACCAGCTCCTCGAGGAGTACGGCGACCGCATGGGCGATATCGTTACCGGGATCGTTCAGCAGTCCCACCGGCGCATGACGCTCGTGGACCTCGGCCGGGTCGAGGCGCTGTTGCCGGCGAGCGAGCAGGTCCCGAACGAGCGCTACGAGAACGGCCAGCGGATAAAGGTCTACCTCCTGGAGTTGCGGGAGCCGGGCCGCGGGCCGAGCCTCACCGTCAGCCGCCGGCACGAGGGGCTTCTGAAGGGCCTCTTCGAGCTCGAGGTGCCTGAGATCTACGACGGCTATGTCGAGATCAAGGCGGTGGCGCGAGAGGCGGGGCTGCGCTCCAAGGTCGCGGTGCACTCCAACGAGCAGGGCATAGACCCGGTCGGGGCCTGCGTCGGGCCGCGGGGCAGCCGCGTCCGGGCGGTGGTCTCCGAGCTCCGCAACGAGAAGATAGACATCATTCAGTGGGACCCGGACCCGGCGCGCTTTATAGCAAAGGCGCTCTCGCCGGCCCGCGTGCGGGAGGTCTACCTGGACGAGGAGGAGGAGCAGGCCGAGGTCATAGTGCCCGATGACCAGCTCTCCCTGGCTATCGGCCGGGAGGGTCAGAACGCGCGGCTCGCCGTGAAGCTGTCAGACTGGAAGATCGACATAAAGCCCGAGAGCCAGGCTATAGATTACGAGACCGAGGAAGAGGACTGGGAACCTGCGGAGGACTCCGCGATGCACCGCTGCCGCGCGGTGCTCTCCAACGGTCGGCGCTGCGCGAACACCGCGCTCTCCGGCTCCCTGTTCTGCGGCATCGCCTCTCATCAGGCTCAGGCCCACGAGTTCGAGGGCCTGGTTGAAGGTTCGTAGGGGGTTTTAGATGAGCAAGCGCGTATACGAGATAGCCCGGGAGATGTCGCTCGAGACCAAAGAGGTCATCGGCCGGCTCCAGGATGCGGGTGTAGAGGTCAAGAACCACTTCGCCGTGGTGGAGGACGGGACCTACGAGCGGGTCTTCGGGGAGAACTCCAACGGCCAGGGCTCGGCTCCCGGCAGCGCCGCGGAGAACGGGCGCACCGAGGCCCAGCAGAAGGAGGCCGACAAGGAGCGGGACGTGGCGCGCTCCAGGAAGAGCGCCTCGCCGCCCACACAGGAGCCCGTCGAACAGCAGGCCGAGCGCGAGGCCCAACAGCCCGCCGCCAGCAAGGGCGCCAAGAAGCGCCGCCGGGTCGTCATAGACTCTAGCGCCACCAACCGGGCCCCGAAGCCCACCGCAGCCCCAGCCGCTCCTAAGGAGCCTCAGCAGAGCGCGGCGGCGCCGGAGTCGAAGGAAGAGGAGTCCTCTTCCGTAAGGGTAGAGCCGGGAGCCTCCGTCAAGGACCTCGCGGACGCTCTCGGTATACCGCCGGCCCAGATCATCAAGATACTCATGGGTCTCGGCGAGATGAAGACCCAGACCCAGACGCTCTCGACCGAGGAGATAGAGCTCATAGCCGAGGAGCTCGGCGCCGAGGTAGAGGTCGGGGCGATCGCCGAGCTCGCGGTCGAAGAGGAGGAGATAGAGGACGCTCCGGAGGACTTGTTAGATAAGCCGCCGGTGGTGACGGTCATGGGGCACGTGGACCACGGCAAGACATCCCTCCTGGACCGCATCCGTAAGGAGAACGTCGCGTCCGGCGAGGCTGGGGGTATCACGCAGCACATCGGCGCCTATCAGGCCGAGAGCAATGGCCGGAGGGTGACGTTTATAGACACGCCGGGCCACGAGGCGTTTACCGAGATGCGGGCCCGGGGCGCCAGGGTTACGGACGTGGTGGTCCTGGTCGTAGCTGCCGATGACGGCATCATGCCGCAGACCGAAGAGGCTATCGAGCACTCCCGGGCGGCGGGCGTACCTATAGTCGTGGCGCTGAACAAGACCGACGTGCCGAACGCGAACCCCGACCGGGTCCTCGGCCAGCTCTCCGAGCGGGAGCTCGTACCGGAGGTCTACGGCGGCGACACGGTTACGGTGCCGGTCTCGGCCAAGACCGGCGAGGGGATAGACGACCTCGTCGAGAACCTCCTGTTAGTGGCCGAGCTGGAGGAACTCAAGGCGAACCCGAACGCTGCGGCGAGCGGTTTCGTGATAGAAGGCCAGCGGGACCCGGGCCGCGGGCCGGTGGCGACACTGCTCGTAAAGCGCGGCACCCTCCACAAGGGCGACGTGGTGCTCGCCGGTACCTCCTACGGCAGGGTGCGGGCCATGCTCGACTACACGGGCAAGCGGGTAAAGGAGGCCACGCCGGGCGAGCCGGTCGAGATACTGGGCCTCTCGGGGGTCCCGGAGGCCGGTACGCGCTTCGAGGTCACCGAGCACGAGAGGAGGGCTCGCGACCGCGCCGAGCAGGCCGAGGCGACCCTCCGGCGTCAGGAGCTAGCCCAGAGCGGCCCGCGCCGGACGCTGGAGGAGCTCGTGAGCGAGGGCGGGGTACAGGACCTCAACCTCGTCGTGAAGGCCGATGTGGCGGGCTCCGTGGAGGCGCTCAAGGAGTCTCTCTCCAAGCTCTCGACGGCGGAGGTCCGGGTAAACATCGTGCGCAGCGGCGTCGGAGCCCTCACCGACTCGGACGTCATGCTCGCCTCGGCGAGCGACGGCATCCTGCTCGGGTTCGCGGTGCGGCCGACCAACACGGCCAAGCAGGTCGCCGAGCGCGAGGGTGTAGAGATACGGACCTACGACGTAATCTACAAGGCGCTCGAGGAGATCGAGGCGGCGATGCGCGGTATGCTCGCCCCCGAGACCTCCGAGCAGGAGACCGGCATGGCCGAGGTGCGGGCCATCTTCCGGGTCCCGAACGTCGGGGTCGTTGCGGGCTGTTACGTGACGAGCGGGGAGATCTCGCGCAACAACCGGGTCCGCGTGGTCCGGGACGGGACCGTGATCTACACGGGCACCCTCTCCTCGTTGAGGCGCTTCAAGGACGACGTCCGCTCGGTCCGTCAGAGCTTCGAGTGCGGTATCGGCGTCGAGAACTTCAACGACGTCAAGGAGGGCGACGTGCTGGAGTTCTACGAGGTCGTGGAGGTCCCCCGATAGCCCAATCACCCGGGCACCTCCCGGTGTGCGGGCTTTGATCTGCACGGTACGGTTGGAGCTGGAGCTGCCGTTCTCCTCCAGCCTCAAGGAGAAGCGGAAGGTCGTGCGCTCGGTAAAGGACCGTCTCCGGCGCAAGAACGTCTCCCTGGTCGAGACCGAGCACCACGACCTCTGGCAGCGGGCGACCCTCGAGCTCGCGCTCGCCGCCGTCTCCCGGTCGGCGGCCGAGGAGAAGCGCGAGGAGGTCCGGCGCGCCCTCCTGAACTACGACGACGTTGCGATACTCGACTGGCGAGAGGAGTTCGTAAAGCTGTGAGCGACGGCGGAGCGGGCGGGGCCTCCGGGCGCACCCGCAAGATAGAGTCGCAGATCAAGGAGATAGTGGGCGAGGAGGTCGACCGGCTCTCGGACCCCAGGATCCACGGCCTCGTCACCGTTACCGGCGTCCGGGTCACGCCGGACCTCTCCTACGCAACGGTCTACTACAGTCTCCTCGAAGGCGAGGACCGGGAAGAGGCCCGGGAGGGCCTGCAGAGCGCCGCAGGACGGTTACAATCCAGCGTCGGGGCCCAGACGCGCCTACGGCGCACGCCCCGGCTCGTCTTCGAGCCGGACCCGACCGTCGACAAGGCCAGCCGGATAGACGCCGCACTCAGGGAGGTCAAAAAGGATGCAGGAGACCGCGAAGAATAATACCCGGGGCGAGGTGGCCGACTACCTCCGGAGCCTCGACAGGGTCGCCATCACCACCCACACGGGGGCCGACGGCGACGCCATAGGCTCCACGGTGGCGCTCTTCTACCTCGTGCGCGCGCTGGGGGCCGACGCCGTGATCTGCCACCAGGAAGAGGTGCCGAACTACCTGCGGTGGCTGCCGCCGGAGGAGGTGCTGACCGAGCTGCCCCCGGACCGGACCCTGCTCGTCCTGGACACCTCGCGCCCGGACCGGGCCGGGGTGGACCACGAGACGGCCGGCCTGAACCTGGACCACCACGAGGACAACCCGCTCTACGGGGAGGTGAACCTCGTGGACTCCCGGGCCGCCGCGAGCGCGGAGGTCGTGGCGGGCCTCTACGCCGAGCTCGGGGTGCCGCTGCACAAGGAAGCCGCCGAGGCCCTCTACACGGGCCTCATAACGGACACCGGCGGCTTCCGGTTCCGCAACACCTCGCCGGAGATGCACGAGCTGGTAGCCAGGCTGCTGCGGGCCGGGGTGGTACCGGCGGAGGTGGACGATCGTCTGAACCGCACCGGCACGATAGAGCAGTTGAACATCGTCGGCCGCTCGCTCGCCAACGCCCGGCGCCACGGCGAGGCCATCGTCTCGACCGTGGACGCCGGGGACTACCGGCGGGCCGGAGCCACGGAGCTCGACTCCAAGGAGGCCATAGACCACCTGCGGACCGTCGCGGGGGTGGAGCTCGTCGCCCACCTGCGGGAGGTGGAGGAGGGGTCCAAGGCCTCCCTGCGCTCGGAGACAGTGGACGTCGGGGCCGTGGCGCGGGTGTTCGGGGGCGGCGGACACCGCCTCGCGGCGGGCTACACCTCGCCGCACCCCCCGGCCGGGGCGAAGGAGGAGCTGCTCGAGAAGCTCCGCACGATAGTGGACCTCGACGGCGCCTCACGGGACGGCGGAGCCGGGGACCAGAGATAGAAGCTCCGGGGAGAGCCCCGTCGGGCGCGGTTCTCCTGGAGAAGCCGCCCGGCATGTCTAGCGCCCGGGCCGTCGCCGAAGTGAAGCGGCTGCTGCCGAAGAGGACCAGGATCGGGCACACCGGCACCCTGGACCCCCTGGCATCCGGCCTCCTCGTGCTGCTCGTGGGCCGGGCCACCCGTCTCTCCCGCTACATCACCGGCCTGCACAAGAGCTACACCGCGACCGCGACCCTCGGCGCGACCTCCGACACCCTGGACGCCGAGGGCGAGCTGTCTCCACTCCCCGGTGCCCCGGTGCCCACGGAAAGGGAGATACAGGCCTCCATCCCCTCCTTTACCGGAGACCTCCACCAGCTACCGCCGATGGCCTCCGCGGTCAAGGTCGGCGGCGAGCGCCTCTACAAGCTCCACCGCCGCGGCGAGACCGTGGAGCGCGAGACCCGCCCCGTAACGGTCCACTCCCTGGCTCTCGTCTCCTACGACCCCGGAGTACCCTCCGCGACCTTCGAGCTCGTGTGCAGCAGCGGCACCTACGTCAGGACCCTGATCTCAGACCTCGCCAGCTCCCTGGGCACCGGAGCCTACCTCACCGCCCTGCGCCGGACCTCCGTAGCCCACCTGGACCTCCAGGATGCCGTCCACCTCGAAGACCTCTCCGAGCCTGAGATATATAACCGCATAATACCTTCAAGTGAGGTGGTCTCTCACCTGCCGGTGGTGGAGGTGGGGCCGCAGGGGCGGCGGGGGGTGTGCAACGGGCGGCCTCTGGAGCTTGAGGAGGACCCGGCGGGAGGGGGGAGCTTCCGGGTGGAGGAGGCGGGGGAGTTGCTCGCGGTCTACCGGTTCCGGGACGGGGCCGGGCGGGCGGAGGCGGTGTTGTGCGCGGGGTAGTTGTGGCTCTGGGCACGTTCGACGGGGTACACCTCGGGCATCAGGCCGTAGTCCGGCGGGCCGTCGAGGCGGGCCGGGAGAGCGGTGCCCGGGTGGTGGCGGCTACCTTTGATCCCCACCCGAGGGCTGTCCTGAGGCCGGGGAGCGAGCCGCCGCTGCTCTCTACGCCGGAGTTGCGGCGGGAGGCGCTTCTGGGTTGCGGGGTGGACGAGGTGCGTTGCATCCGGTTCGACCGCGAGCTCTCCAGGAAGTCTCCCGAGGAGTTCGTGCGGGACGTGCTCGTGGGGGAGCTCGGCGCGGGGGCCGTGGTGGTGGGGGAGAACTTCAGGTTCGGGTATCGGGCCTCGGGCGGCGTCGAGGAGCTGGCGGTCCTCCTCGGGGCGCGTGGCGGCGAGCTGTACCCGGTTCCGCTGTACGACCGGGTGAGCTCCTCGCGCGTCCGGCAGCTCATCTCGGCGGGGGAGGTCTCCGAAGCCGGGCGGCTCCTCGGCCGGGCGTACGTGCTGCGGGGCGAGGTCGTCGTCGGGGACCGGCGGGGCAGGACCATCGGGTTCCCGACCGCCAACGTCCTGCCGGACCCCCGTGCGCTCGTCCCGGTCCGTGGGGTGTACGCCGGGTTCGTGGAGATCGTGGGGGAAGGAGTACGTTACGGGGCCTGTACCAACGTCGGTGTAGCCCCGACATTCGACCGGCAGGAGAGCCGGGTCGAGGCTCACCTGCTGGACTACGAGGGAGACCTCTACGGCCGGACGGTAGACGTGGGCTTCGTGGAGTCGTTGAGGGGCGAGAAGCGTTTCTCGGGCCTCGAGGAGCTGAAGGTCCAGATCTCCCGGGACGTCGCGGAGGCCCGCCGCAGGGCCGGGACCTTTACGAGCGAAGATGGGACCTTTACGAGCGAAGATAATTGATACCTGTGGTAGCATATCCTGAAGACACAGAGAGACGATAATAAGAGAGAAAGTAAAGAGGAGAGAAGAGCAGTTGGCGGTACTAGAAGATAAATCAGAGATAATACGCGAGCACCAGGCCCACGAGGGGGATACGGGCTCGTCCGACGTGCAGATAGCGGTGCTCACCCGGCGCATAAGCGACCTCACCGAGCACATGCGCCAGCACAAGCACGATTACCATTCCCGGCGCGGGCTCTTGAAGATGGTCGGGAAGCGCCGCAGGCTGCTCAAGTACGTGCAGAAGACCGACGTGGAGCGCTACCGCGCGCTCATCGCGAAGCTCGGCCTGCGCAGGTAGCGGGTATCCGGCCTCTCAACCTCGAACAATAGCATCGAAGAGGAGCAAATGAATATGCGTTTGGAGATACCCGTCGGCGAGCGTTCGCTGGTGCTCGAAACCGGCAAGCTGGCGCGTCAGGCCGGCGGCTCGGTCACGGCTCAATTGGGGGACACGGTCATCCTGTCCACGGCCACCCGGTCGCAGTCCCCGCGCCCCGGGGTGGACTTCCTGCCCCTGAGCGTCGACATAGAAGAGAGGATGACCTCCGCGGGCAAGATACCGGGCGGCTTCCTGAAGCGTGAGGGCCGTCCCTCGGACCGGGCGATACTCACCTCCCGGCTAACGGACCGGCCCATACGGCCGCTCTTCCCGAAGGGCTACCGCAACGAGATACAGGTCATAGGCACCGTCCTCGTCGCGGACCAGCAGGTACCGTTCGACACCGTGAGCATGGTAGGGGCCTCCGCGGCCCTCTCGCTGTCGGACCTGCCGTTCGACGGTCCCATAGGGGCCGTGCGCGTGGCGCGGGGACCGGACGGCGACTTTATCCTCAACCCGACCTACGAGCAGATCTCCGAGAGCGACCTCGACCTCGTGGTGGCGGGTACTAAAGACGCCATCACCATGGTCGAGGCCGGCGGCAACGAGGTCCCGGAGGACGTGGTCGTGGACGCGCTGCAGGTCGCTCAGGAGACCATCTCCGCCCAGGCCGAGGCCATAGAGAAGTGGGCCGCGGAGCACGGCAAGGAGAACCAGCAGGTAGAGGAGACGGCGGGAGAGAACCCGTTCCTCGGGGAGCTGCGCTCCGCCCAGTTCGGCCGCGTAAAGGACGCCATCGTAAACACCGACCGCCGGGCGCGGCGGACGGACCTCGACGACCTCCGGGACGAGCTTACGGAGGGCCGCGAGGAGGAGGATGCCGCGCTCATCAAGTCGGCGCTCTCGGAGCTCGAGAAGGACGCCTTCCGCGAGCTGCTCCTGAAGGACGGCAAGCGCACGGACCTCCGCGGGTTCGACGAGCTACGGCCTACAACGGCCGAGGTGCAGGCTCTGCCGCGCATCCACGGCACGGGCCTCTTCTCCCGCGGCGAGACGCAGGTGCTCTCCTCGCTGGCCCTAGCGGACCTCGGGCTCTCGCAGAGGCTCGACACCCTGGAGCCGGAGACCACCAAGCGCTACATGCACCACTACTCCTTCCCGCCGTTCTCGACCGGGGAGACGGGCCGTCTCGGCGCGCCCCGCAGGCGCGAGGTCGGACACGGGGCGCTCGCGGAGCGGGCGCTGCTGCCGGTCGTGCCCTCGGAAGAGGAGTTCCCGTACGCGCTCCGTATTACCTCGGAGGTCCTGGAGTCCAACGGCTCCTCCTCCATGGGCAGCGTCTGCGGCTCGACGCTCGCGCTCATGGACGGCGGCGTGCCGATCAAGGCTCCCGTCGCCGGTGTGGCGATGGGCCTCGTCAAGGAGGGTGAGGACTACGTGATCCTCACGGACATCCAGGGTCTCGAGGACCACCTCGGCGACATGGACTTCAAGGTCGCGGGCACTCGGGACGGCATCACGGCGCTCCAGATGGACATGAAGATCACCGGTGTCTCGGCGGGTCTCTTGCGCGAGGCTCTGGCGCAGGCCAGGGCCGGGCGCGTGGAGATCCTGGACATCATGAAGGCGAACATCGCCGAGCCTCGCCCCGAGGTCTCGGACTACGCCCCGCGGGTCGAGGTGCTCCAGGTCCCGACGGACAAGATCGGGATGATAATCGGGCCGGGCGGGAAGACGATAAACGGGATGCAGGAGCAGTACGGTGTGAACATCTCCGTGGAGAACGACGGCACGGTCTTCGTGGCCGGGGTCGAAGGTGTCTCCACCAAGGCCGCCGTCTCCGCGATAAACGGCATGATAAAGGACGTGGAGGCCGGAGACATCTACACGGGCAAGGTCGTGAAGATCACGAACTTCGGGGCCTTTGTGGAGCTCACGCCGGGCCGCGACGGCCTCGTACACATCTCGCGTTTGGCGCCGGGCAAGGAGCGCGTCGAGCAGGTGGAGGACGTGGTCACCGAGGGCGACCAGATAAAGGTCCGCGTGCTGGAGATCGACAAGCAGAACCGCATCTCCCTGGAGAAGCTGGAGGACTAGAGCTTGAGCATGGGCAACGTACGCACGAAAACCCTCCCCGGCGGCGTCCGGGTCTTCTCCGAGCCCCTGGAGGAGGCCACCAGCGTCTCTCTGGGGCTCTGGATCCGGGCCGGCAGCCGTGACGAGAGGGACGCCGTCGCCGGCATTACCCACCTGATGGAGCACATGCTCTTCAAGGGCACGCCCTCCCGGGACGCCCTCAAGGTGGCCCAGGACTTCGAGAGCATCGGGGCCCAGGAGAACGCGGCGACCGGAGAGGAGTACACTACCCTCTACGCGCGCTTCCTGCCCGAGCACCTCGAGTCCGCCCTCGACCTTATGGCCGACCTCGTCCTGAACCCGACCCTCGCAGACCTCGAACGGGAGCGCGAGGTAATAGTCGAAGAGATAAAGATGTACGAGGACCGGCCCGACCAGATGGCCGACGAGTACCTATCCGGCCTGATCTTCAACGGCGACAACCTCGGACGGCCCATAATAGGCTCCGCCGAGACCGTCCGCGGCGTAGACCACGCTATCCTCCAGGACTTCCACAGAGACACGTATAATACCTCAAACGTGTTCGTGGTGGGCGCTGGTCGGCTGGACTCCGAGGAGTTCGAGCGCCTGGTGGAGGAGAAGCTCGGGGGCATGCCTGTGGGGGATTCTTTCGCCCGGCGGGCGAGCTTCGAGCGCCCGGAGAGCCGTTTCTTCTACAAGTTCAAGGAGACCGAGCAGTACCACGTCTCGCTCGGTTCCCTCGGGCTGCCGGCGGGCAGCGAGGACCGGTACGCCATGGCGGCGTTGAACAACGTGCTCGGCGGGAGCATGGGGAGCCGGCTCTTCCAGGAGGTCCGGGAGAAGCGGGGCCTCGCCTACGCGGTCTTCTCCTACCACCAGGGCTACTCCGACGCGGGGGCGACCAAGGTGTACGTCGGCTCCACGACGGGGAACGTCGAGGAGGCGGTAAAGGTGATCTCCGAGCAGCTACAGGCCGTGCAGGAGGAGTCTGTGGGGGAGGAGGAGCTAGAGAGGACCAAGGCGCAGCTTAAGAGCTCCACCCTGCTCGCTCTGGAGAGCACGGCGGCCAGGATGACCAGGATAGGCCGGAGCGTCATAACCGGCTCCGAGCTCCTGACGCCGGCGGAGATCTCCGAGCGCATCGAGGCGGTGACGGCCGAGGACATACGTCGGCTGGCGAACGAGCACCTGAACCTCGAGGACATGTACCTCTCGGCGGTCGGTCCCAAGGAGCTCGACCTCGGGAGGTACCTGAGCACCAACTAGGGCGGCGCTCCGGCAGAGGCCGGAGGTCGTGCCATAGCCCATAACCGCGGGCTCTCCGCGGACCCTCTCGCGAGGCGGGAAGGTCCGCGGGGCTCGCGCGGTTTGTCGTTTGTAAGAAAGCTCCCGCAGTACGGAGCTCCTCCGGGAGGACGTTGTGGGGGAGACGAACAGAGAGGCAGTAGAGGATATTGGATAACGGAACGCTACAAGTAATACCCCTCGGGGGGCTCGGTGAGATCGGCAAGAACATGACCGCCGTGCGGCAGGGGAGCGGCATGATACTGGTCGACGCCGGGATGACCTTCCCGGACGATGAGATGCCGGGCATAGACTTGGTGCTGCCGGACTTCACCTACATCCGGGAGCACGCAAACGAGTTCAAGGGCATCGTCATTACCCACGGTCACGAGGACCACGTAGGGGCTGTGCCGTACCTCCTGCGCGAGTTCAACGTGCCCGTCTACGCGACCAAGCTCACCCTCGGTCTCATAAAGTCCAAGCTCCAGGAGTTCGGCATAAAGAAGGGCGATCTCCGGGAGATAAAGGGTGGGGACAAGATGAAGCTCGGCGGTTTCGGGCTGGAGTTCGTGGACGTGAACCACTCTATACCGGACGCCGTCGCCATCTCGATCCGCACTACTGCGGGTCTGATCTTCTTTTCCGGCGACTACAAGATAGACCTGACCCCGATAGACGGGCGTCCGATGGACCTCGCGCGGATGTCCTCGCTCGGCGAGGAGGGCGTACTCGCGTACTTCGGGGACTCCACCAACAGCGAGCGTCCGGGACACACTCCCTCGGAGAGGAGCGTCGGTGAGACGCTCGGGCGCATCATAGGAGAGGCCACGGGCAGGGTCATCGTGGCTTCGTTCGCCTCGCACCTGCACAGGATCAGCCAGGTCGTGGAGGCAGCGAAGGCTCACGGGCGGCTCGTAGGTGTGGCCGGAAGGTCCATGGTCCGGAACGTCCAGATAGCCCGGGACCTGGGTTACCTCGACCTTCCGAAGTCGATGATGGTCGAGCAGCGGGACATCAACAAGGTGCCGGACTCGGACATCGTCGTCCTGATGACCGGCTCCCAGGGCGAGCCGCTGGCGGCGCTCTCCCGGGTGGCCAACGGCGCGCACAAGACCATAGAGGCCGGACCGGGAGACACGGTCGTGGTCGCGGCGCACCCCATCCCCGGCAACGAGCGCGGGGTTGGGCGCACGATCAACAACCTCATGAAGCTCGGAGCGGAGGTGCATTACAGCCCTCTGGAGGCCGTACACGTCTCGGGTCACGCCGCAAAGGAAGAGCAGAAGCTCGTGCTCTCCCTGCTCAAGCCCCGGTACCTCGTGCCGTTCCACGGTGAGTTCCGCCACCAGTACCATCACGCCCAGACGGGCGTCGAGCTGGGGATTCCCCGGGACAACATCTTTGTGCTCGAGAACGGGGTTGGGGTTGAGTTCAAGGACGGCAAGGCCCGCAAGCTCGACAAGGTGGCTTCCGGAATGTTCCTCGTAGACGGCGGTACGTTCGGCGATACCTCCGACTCCATAATCCGGGAGCGCCAGCAGCTCTCGGAGGACGGCATGTTCATCGTGGTAGCCCGGATAAACGCGCAGAACGGCCAGCTCCTGGGCGAGCCGGATGTGATCTCGCGGGGCTTCATGAGCCAGCAGGACGCGAACGGGCTCATCGGCGACTCCCGGGACGTGGTAACGCAGACTCTGGAGAGAACGGCCAAGAAGCAGATAACCGACTGGGGCGAGTTGAAGAAGGAGATCCGGCGCGACCTCTCCGGCTTCCTCTCGGACAAGTCGCAGAAGCGCCCGATCATCCTGCCGCTAATAGTTGAGGTGTAGGCCAGAGCCCGCACAATATAGGGTGCCAGGACGAGGGTCGTAGGCTCGTGCGCTAGACTTACGGGTATGGCTACGAAGAGACAGACCCGTGGGGGCACTAAGAAGCCCTCCGCCAGCAAGGGCGCCAAGCGTCCGGCGAGCTCCTCCGGGCGCTCGACCGCGTTCCTCTCCCGTATCTCGCGGGAGGTGGTAGGCGGGGTCCTGCTGGTGATAGGCCTGTTCCTGACAGCGGCCTTCCTGACCGGCCGCGGAGCCCTGCTCGGCGAGACGGGGATGGCGGGCGTCACGCACCTCATGGGCCTCGCGGGCCTGTTGCTGCCCCCGGCCTGCGCCGCTGTAGGGGTAGCTCTGCTCGTCGGATACCTACCTTATGGCCGCATCTCGGGCGCGGGTATCCTGTTGCTCGCCGGTTCCGGCACGCTCGCCGCCACGCTGCCGCAGGACCGGATGTTCGACGCGGCACTCTACCCCGACTACGGCGGTCTTCTCGGCAGCTCCCTGTACGCAGCGGTCCACTGGATCGGGGGCGTCGTGGGTGTAGTGCTGGTGCTCGGCGTGCTCTACGTCATAGGGCTCTCCCTGCTCACAGGCGTTGCGCCCGGGTCGGCCCTCCTGTCGGCCCGTGAAGGAGCCGGAGGAGCAGTTGCGGTTCTGAGGAACCGGTACGAGGGCTGGAAGGCCACGAGGTCCGGCGTCCGCAAGAGAGTCCCGCGTGAGGGAGCCCGGCGCAGCCCCCGCCTGAGCAGCCCGGAGCAGGGAGAGCAGAGAGCTCCGCACGGCTCGGCCGGGCCTGGAGCAGTTGAGGCATCGGAAGAGCCCGAGGGCGGCGATACCAGGGAGTTCGAGATCGTGCTACCCGATAGCGGCCGGCACGGGGGGCTGGAGGAGATCGGGCAGCCGGTACACGGGGACTACGTACCGCCGTCGGTCTCCCTGCTCGATGCCGGGGCCGAGGACCCCGAGCACGACGCGGAGGGGACCAGCCAGCGGCTGACACAGGCCCTCGAGGAGCTCGGGGTAAAGGCCCACGTCGTGCGGGCTATAGTGGGCCCGCGGGTCACCCGCTACGAGCTCCGGCTCGGCTCCGGTGTAAAGGTCGGCAAGGTACGCAACCTGCAGCAGGACATAGCCTACGCTCTCGCCGCCACCGAGGTCCGTATGCTGGCCCCCATACCCGGCAAGAGCGCCGTCGGGGTGGAGGTCCCGAACACGCGTGCGGCGACCGTTACCCTGGGCGACGTGTTCGGCGAGTACCCCACCGGCAGCGACTGGGCGCTACCCGTGGGTCTCGGCAAGGACATCTCCGGGCGGGCCGTGTTCATGGACCTCGCCGAGATGCCGCACCTCCTGGTAGCGGGTACGACCGGTAGCGGGAAGAGCGTTATGCTCAACGGCCTCCTGACCTCCCTGCTCCTCACCACGGACCCCCGGCAGGTAAAGATGGTGCTGATAGACCCCAAGCGGGTGGAGTTGAGCCAGTTCGGCAGGATACCCCACCTGATAACGCCGGTGGTCACGGACGTCAAGAAAGCGGCCAACGCCCTTACCTGGGCCGTGGCGGAGATGGAGCGGCGCTACGAGCTCCTGGAGAAGTTCGGCACCCGCTCCATAGAGGGCTACAACGAGAGGAGCGAGAGCCCGCTGCCCTACGTGGTGGTGGTCATAGACGAGCTGGCGGACCTCATGATGACGGCGGCGGCCAAGGTGGAAGACGCTGTCATCCGTCTCGCGCAGAAAGCCCGGGCCGTGGGCATACACCTCGTCGTGGCCACCCAGCGGCCGAGCGTGGACGTGATCACCGGCATGATAAAGGCCAATATACCGAGCCGGATAGCCTTCGCCGTGTCGAGCCAGGTGGACTCGCGGGTGATACTGGACAACCCGGGCGCCGAGGCCCTGCTGGGTAGCGGGGATATGCTCTTCAAGCCAGTCTCTGCCCTCCGGCCCTCCAGGATACAGGGTGCCTACCTCTCCGAGAAGGAGGTGGACCGGGTGGTCTCCGCGAGCACGGAGAACGCCGAGGCACGCTACATCGAGGAGGTCACGGAGAGCCGGCCCGAGAGAGCGCAGCAACAGGAGCCGGAGGACGACCTGCTGCCGGACGCGGCGGGCTTCGTGGTCTCCAGCCAGCAGGCCTCCGTGAGCGCCGTGCAGCGCCGGTTCCGGGTCGGCTACTCCCGGGCGGGCCGCATCATCGACTCGCTGGAGCGCAAGGGGGTGGTCGGCCCGTACGAGGGCTCAAAGAGCCGGTCCATAGTGGCGACGGAGATGGACCTCGGCCAGATCTTCAGCAGCGGCGAAGAGGACGTCGCACCGGCAGCGGACCAGTCTCCCGGCAGGAACCCCAACCCGGGCGTCACACAGCCGGGTATGTTCCCGGACGAGAACGGTTCCCCCGAGAGGTAGGCGTCGTGTTGGCTGGCTCATGTCCACGGACCGGGAGGGCCCTACGGGTCACGTAGAGAGAGACGGGGAGCTCGGTATAGGTCGCACGCTCGAAGCTTTGCGCAAGGAGCGCGGCCTCAGCCTGCAGGACGTGGAGGAGGCTACCAAGATAAGGACCCGCTACGTCGAGGCGCTCGAAAACGAGGACTTCGACGCCCTGCCGGATAGGATCTACGTGCAGGGTTTCCTCAAGAGCTACGCAACCTTCCTGGGCCTGGATGGAGAGGAGCTCGTCCGGGAGTTCCGGGGTAGCGCGACCGAGAGGCCCGTCCACGGTCCATCCGCCAGCGGCGAGTTCGAGAGGCCGATCAGGAACCCCGGCGGGCTCTCCACGCCTGCCCGGCGCCGGGCCACCAACGCCATCTTTATAACGCTCTCGCTGGCCGTAGTATTCCTCATCGCGCTGGTCGGGGTGTTCTACTTCGTCGGACGGGAAGCGCAGCTCACGGGAGATCGCGTGGAACCGCTACCCGGCGACGCCGCGCCCGCGACCGATGGTGCGCCGGACGAGCCGAACCCCGCCCTCGAGACCACCGATACCACAACGAACGAGACCACAACGAGCGAGACCACGGACCAGGCTGAAGACACTTCTGGCGGGTCCACTATCGGGAGCTCCGGAGAGGTAGAGGGAGACAGCATCGTCACCACCGTCTCGGTCAGCGACACGGAGGTCTGGATCAGCGTCCGCTCCGACGGTGAGCTAGCGTTCCAGGGCTTTGCGCAGCAGGGCTTCGTGCAGAGCTTCGAGTCCCAGCAGTCCCTTGCCATAACCAGCGGGAACGCCGGTGCTGTGGAGCTGGAGGTAAACGGACAGGAGTACGGAGCCCTGGGCGATGACGGTGAGATCACGACCCGAAGCTTCACCCTGAAGAGCCAGGGTTGACCCCTTTGGTCCCGTCCTTGAGCGTCCGTCTAGCATCCCGGCCGTTGGTAGGCCTTACCGGCTACAGTATAATTAGCGGGGCACGTCACAGAAAGACTATTCGCGCACGCGCCACGCGTGCCAACCGTGGAGGATTCATTGGATAAGAGCAAAGCGATCGGCGCCGCCGTATCCCAGATAGAGAAGCAGTTCGGAAAGGGCTCGATAATGCGCATGGGAGACGAGACCCGCCGCAAGGTGGCTTCCATCTCCACCGGCGCGCTCTCGCTGGACCTGGCCCTCGGTGTCGGCGGGTTACCGAGGGGCCGTATCGTGGAGATCTACGGTCCCGAGTCCAGCGGCAAGACTACCCTGGCCCTCCACGTGCTGGCAGAGGCCCAGAAGGCCGGGGGACTCGCCGCCTTTATAGACGCGGAGCATGCCCTGGACCCTATCTACGCCCAGGCCATAGGCGTGGACGTAGATAACCTCTACTTCTCCCAACCAGACAACGGAGAACAGGCCCTGGAGATCGCCGACACCCTTATAAGGTCCGGCGCCCTGGATATCGTGGTCGTGGACTCCGTGGCTGCGCTTGTGCCTAGAGCTGAAATAGAGGGTGAGATGGGTGACTCTCACGTTGGGCTTCAGGCTCGTCTCATGAGCCAGGCGTTGAGGAAGCTGTCGGGCTCTCTGAACCGGTCTGGTACCATGGCGATCTTCATAAACCAGCTTCGGGAGAAGATCGGGGTTACCTTCGGTTCTCCGGAGACTACCCCCGGTGGACGCGCATTGAAGTTCTACTCGAGCGTGAGGATAGATATACGCAGGATCGGGGCTCTCAAGGTCGGTAACGACACGGTCGGCAACCAGACTCGGGTCAAGGTCGTGAAGAACAAGGTGGCTCCGCCGTTCAAGACGGTGGACTTCGACATTATGTACGGTGAGGGTATCTCCCGGGAGGGGAGCCTGTTGGACATCGGCATCGAGAACGGTGTGGTGCAGAAGAGTGGGGCCTGGTTCGCCTACGGTGACGAGCGCCTGGGTCAGGGTCGAGAGAACTCCAAGCAGACCCTGAAGGAGGACGCGGAGCTACGGGAGAGGGTCATAAAAGATATCTTCGAGAAGCTGGGCCTGGACGAATCCGGCAACCCCGTGGACGACGCTGCGGAGGATACCCCGCAGGAGCCGTCGGCCGAGGCCCCGGAAGTCGCTCCCCTCGAAGGTGAGCCTGCGGGGCGGCCTCTGTAGGGTACGCGCTCTTCTGAGGGGTTAGCGGGTGCCGGAGATCACGGGTCTCAGAGAGCGGCGGGGGAGGGTGTGGGTATCGGTAGACGGCGAGCCGTTCGCCGAGATAGCCTCCGAGGTAATGCTGGACCGGGGGTTGTACGAGGGTCTGTCCATCTCCGAAGAGGAGCTGGATGGGGTGCGGGTTGCGGGTGAGAGGTCCCTCGCTATGACCCGGGCCTTTGACTACCTTGCCTATCGGGCCCGCTCTGCGGGCGAGGTACGGGGCCGCCTGTACCGGTACGGCTATGGGGACCGGACTATCGAGGAGGTATTGGCCCGGCTCGAGGAGCTCGGGTACGTCGATGACCGGGAGTTCGCCCGGACCGTGGCTCGTGAGAGAGGGGGGAAGTACGGGCCGCGCCGGGTGTACAGCGACCTCCTGAAGGGCGGGGTCAGCGAGGAGTTGGCCGACGCCGCTGTGGAGGAGGAGTTCTCGGGTCGTTCGGAGGTCGAGGAGGCGCGTAGCGCCGCGCTACGGCGTTATAATACGGGACAGGGATCCGACGCGGAGTCGCGCCGGGTGTACGGCTTTCTGGCGCGCCGGGGCTACTCTGCCGGTGTGTGCGCCGAGATCGCCCGGGAGTTCCGGGTAGACGGTGACTTGCGGGCTAGCGAGGAGGCCGATACGTAGACACTTGAGCTTGACCGGCCACCGGCACGGGGACCGCGGTACGTATCGCGGCCAGGCCTGGCGGCCTTTTTGGAGGACGACATGAGCACGGTACTACTGGTCGCGGCGATCTTCGCGGCTCTGGGCCTCGGCTTCGCCGCCGGGCTCCTCTTCTGTACCCGCAGGACACAGGCCCGACAGGTTGCAGCGCGGACTGATGCGGAGTCTATAAGGGAGGAGGCCGAGCGGGAGTCCCGGCGGGAGGTGGAGACCGCCCGCCGGGAAGCGGAGCTCGCAGCGAAAGAGGCGTCGCTGCGCATAAAGAACGAGGCTGAGAGCGAGATCCGGGATCGCCGTACGGACCTCGCCCGTCTCGAGGAGCGTCTGGAGAGCAGGGAGGCTTCGCTGGAGCGCCGGGAGACGGAGGTGGAGAGAGAGCGTCAGAAGCTCTCCGGTCAGGAGGAGAGCCTCCGCCTCCGCTCCGAGGACCTCGTCTCACGGGAGTCCGAGCACCTGCAGGCGCTCGAAGAGGTCTCCGGCCTTACCCGAGCGGATGCGGAGCGCCGGCTCTTCTCTGAACTTGAGGCTGAGCTCGAGGGAAGGCTCGGGCGCATGGTCCGGGACCGTACCATAGAGGCCGAGGAGAACGCCGAGCGGGAGGCCCGCAGGATCGTGGCCGCCACTATGGAGCGGCTCTCCTCCGAGCAGACCTCGGAGTCTACGGTAAAGGCCATAACCCTCTCCTCCGACGACATGAAGGGGCGGGTGATCGGCAAGGAGGGGCGCAACATCCGGGCCTTCGAGGCTGCCACGGGGGTGGACGTGATCATAGACGACACCCCGGAGACGGTCGTGTTGTCGTGCTTTGACCCGATACGCCGGGAGATAGCCCGGGTCTCCATGGAGCGTCTGGTCAAGGACGGACGGATACACCCGGGCCGGATAGAGCAGCTCGTGGCGAAAGCCAGGAAGGACGTCGAGAAGGAGATGAAGAGCGCTGGCCGCCAGGCGCTCTATGACGCCAATATCCGGGGCGAGATGGACAACGACTTGGTCCGGCTTCTCGGTGCCCTGCAGTACCGGACCTCCTACGGCCAGAACGTCCTGGCCCACTCCGTCGAGGTATCCAACCTCTGCGGGATGATGGCCGCCGAGCTCGGGGCTGATGTAAAAATCAGCCGCCGGGCGGCCCTGCTCCACGACGTGGGAAAGGCGATAGACCACGAGGTAGAAGGGACCCACGCCCTGATCGGGGGCCGGTTCGCCAGGAAGAGTGGGGAGTCCGAAGACGTGGTGCGGGGTATTAGTGCTCACCACCACGAGGTCGAGATGGAGACCGTCGAGGACGTGCTGGTCGCCAGCGCCGATGCCGTCTCCGCCTCCCGCCCCGGAGCCCGGCGGGAGACGACCGAGATCTACATCGAACGCCTCAGGGCTCTGGAGAAGATAGCCACCGGGCACCACGGCGTGGACAAAGCGTACGCCATACAGGCCGGGCGCGAGATACGGGTCATGGTCCAGCCCTCGGAGGTCGACGACCGTATCGCCGCAAAGCTCGCCCTCGACATATCCCGGCAGATAGAGAACGAGCTCGAGTACCCCGGCCAGATCCGGGTCACCGTCATCCGCGAGAGCCGGGTGAGCGAGGTGGCCCGGTAGGTGGAGGGCCCCTACAGGGAACTGGGCCACGGCTTCGCCCGGCTCTCTGGCAGAGAGGGTGTCCGCCGGGTCCCGCCTCGAATAACCTGCGTCGAGGACGCCCTCTTCGAGCTCCTGCGAAACGCCCGGGACGCCGGTGCCCGCAACGTCTATGTCGCATCCACCCTTCGACGCCGCCGGTACCGCATCCTGACCGTGATAGACGACGGGGAGGGGATCCCCGCTTCCTACACCGACCGGGTCTTCGAACCCGGCGTCACCACCCGGCACCTGAGACCAGCTCTCTCCCATGCGGACGAGCCGCCACACGGCGCCGGCCTCTCCCTGTACCACCTCAAGGAGCTCTCGGAGAGCGCAGAGTTCCTCTCAGCCTCGAACCCCACGTCCGTAAGAGCAGCCTTCGATACCTCGAAGCTCCCGGAGACCTCACTGCAGTCCGGCACCCGCCCCTCACGCTCCAATATACCGGCGACCCTCGATGCCCTCGCCTTGCTACAAAACTCCCCGACCATTTACCACGCGACACCCTCCCGGATACTATCCACCCTATTAAAAAACCACATAATACCTCCAGTCAGCAACGTAAACCGTCCAGATGCTGATAAGCCTGGAAGCGCTTCCAGGGTCAGGGAAGAGGCAAAGCGATTAGGTCTACAGGTATCGGGGAGGACCGTGCAGAGGGTACTGAGGGGCAGCGTAGATCCTGCGATGCCGGTGGAGGTACGTGGCTCGTCGGAGAATGGGGAGGGGTCCTGGAGTTCTTCTAGGAGAGAGCGGGAGAGTGCGCGAGATCTCCCGGAGCTTGTTCTGAATCAGGAGGAGCTCGCGGCTGTGGACCAGATAATACAGCAGGCCGCTCATAGCAGATACCTGGAAGCTAGCCACGTCATGGAGGGGACCCAGGTCAGCCAACCGGGGAGGCTGTTTATAGAGGTAGAGCTGAACTTCCCCGAGGAAGAGTATGAGTAGGGTACTAGTGGTCTGCGGTCCTACCGCTAGCGGGAAGAGCAAGCTCTCTGACGGGGTGTCTGAAGAGTTGTCGGAAGGTCTGTCGAGGTGGGTAGAGACCCTCGTGATAGATTCGATGCAGGTCTACCGGGAGATACCCGTGGTCACCAACCAGAGCCGCGGGAGGCCGGCGCGGCTCAGGGGTATAGCATCCGTAGCAGAGTACTGGACCGTTGTTCGACACAGGGAACAGGCGCGGAGCATCATTGAGGCTGACGGTGGCCCCTGTGTTATGGAGGCCGGTACGGGCATGTACCTGAACGCCACGCTTCTGGATATCCCCATGGCTCCGACTGTGAGCCGCGAGGTGCGGGAGCAGGCAAGGGTGCAGGTGGGGAGTGGCGGGAACGTGCGGCGTAGAGTAAGGGAGGAGGAGTTACGGATCGGCGGTTTTGAGCCTGGGGGTTCGATCTGGGCAGGGACGCCGGTCTTTGAGACGGGTATCGTCTACCTGAGACCGCCGAGAGGAGTCCTTGACGAGGCGATAGCGAAGAGGTCCAGGAAGATAGCTGAAGAGGGCATAGAGGAGGTCCGCTCCCTGATGAGACTGCCGGAGGTCAACGCCTCGGTCAGGCAGTCCATAGGCATCAGGGAGCTTGCAGCGTACATCCGAGGGGAGATCACGCTCAGAGAGGCGGAGACCAGGATCTCCACCAGGACCAGGAGGCTTGCGAGGCGTCAGATCCGGTGGTTCGACAAGCTGGCTCGTACCCTTGCGCCTGATGTTCCCTTCTCTGTGGTAGAGGAACCTTCCGTCAGCGAACAGTACTCGAAGGCCCGGGCAGAGGCCGATGATATAATAAGAACATGGTGATAAGTAGAGCGGTACTCGCTGGCGCCGGGGAACCCCGACACATGGAAGAGCTCTCGCGCCTCTCCAGCACGCTTGGCATACAGGTGTTCGGCCTCATCGAGCAGAACCGCCGGGACAACACCGGGTACCTGGGGCGCGGTAAGAGGGAAGAGTTGCGAGAACTCGTAGACGGCACCGGTGCCGAGGCGGTCATCACCGACGACGAGCTTACAGCGTCCCAGTCCCGGGTGCTTGAACGAGCTGCCGGGGTATCGGTCGTGGATCGCACCGAGTTGATCATAAGGATCTTCGAGTCCCACGCGCGGGACCGTGCCAGCAAGCTTGAGGTGGAGCTCGCCGAGCTAGAGTACCGCCTCCCGAGGGTGAAGGGACAGAGCACGGCTCTCAGCCGCCTCGGCGGCGGCGTCGGCACCCGCGGCCCCGGCGAGCAGCAACTGGAGTACGACCGGCGCCTCATCCGGGAGCGGATAGAGAAGATAAACGAGCGTCTGGGGGAGGAGCGGAAGTCCAGGGAGGTCAGGAGTGCCCGCCTCAAGGACA
>JACCZN010000295.1 GCA_013695915.1 Rubrobacter sp. | reverse complement strand
CAGTGGCGCTGGCCCTCGTCGTAAAGGGCGAAGATCGCGTCGAGCCGGAAGCCGTCCAGGTGGTAGTCGACGAGCCACATGAGCGCGTTCTCGGTGAAGTAGCGCCGCAGGGCGGGGTTCCCCAAGTTGACCGCCTTGCCCCAGGGCGTCTCGTAGCGGTCGGTCAGAACGTCGGGGTCGTAGGCGACGGCGTAGGCTCCATCCGGCCCGAAGTGGTTGTAGACCACGTCGAGAAAGACCATGAGCCCCTTCTCGTGGGCGGACTCCACGAGCCGCTTCAGGTCCTCCGGCGTGCCGTAGGAGCTCTCCGGGGCGTAGGGCAGAACCCCGTCGTAGCCCCAGTTGCGCCCGCCGGGGAAGTCCGAGACGGGCATGAGCTCCACGGCCGTTACGCCGAGCTCCACGAGGTAGTCGAGCCTCTCTTCCACCCCGGAGAAGGTGCCCTCCAGCGTAAAGGTGCCGACGTGGAGCTCGTAGAGGACCGACGTCTCCCACGGACGGCCGCGCCAGCCGCCGTCCCGCCAGTCGAAGTCCCCGGGGTCCACGACCCGGCTCGGGCCGTGTACGTCGGCGGGCTGGTAGCGGGAGGCAGGATCCGGCACCTCGTGCTCGCCGTCCACGCAGTAGCGGTAGAGGTCCCCGGTGGCCGCCTCTCCCGTGATGACCTCGAAGACGCCGTCCGGACCCCGGCGCATCGGGAGGCGGATGCCGCTCTCCAGGGAGAGCTCCACCGTCTCGGCGGCGGGAGCCCAGAGCGCGAAGCGCACCTCCCCTCCGCCGAGGACCTCCGCCCCGAAGGGCAGCGCGTGATGGCGCTTCAAAGAGCCTCCTCTCTCACGGACGGTCTCACGGCCCGCTCCGGCGCAGGACGGCGAGGGAGCGGGCCTGCAGGGGGTACTCGCTTCCGGGCTTGTAGAACCCCTCGGGGTTCGCGCCCCCTTGGCGGCTGGTGTCCACGAGGGGCTCCCAGCGGGCCTCTCCGGCGTCCGCGGGGAGCGTGAAGGGGACCTCCTCGTGGTGGGCGTTGAAGAGCAGGAGGAAGTCGTCGTCGGGCTCCGGCAGGCCCCTCGGGGAGGAGTCCTCCCCGGCGGCGCCGGAGATCTTGAGCCCCAGCGAGCGGGCGAAGGAGGTGTCCCACTCCTCGTCGCTCATCTCCTCGCCGCCGGGGTCGAGCCAGACCACGTCCTTCACGCCCGCGCCCCGGAGGCGGCGCCCGGCGAAGAAGCGCCGCCGCCGGAAGACCGGGTGCTCCTTGCGCAGGTGTATCAGGCGCTTTACGAAAGCGTGAAGCTCCCGGTCCTCCTCGGTAAGATCCCAGAGGAGCCAGTTCAGCTCGTTGTCCTGGCAGTAGGCGTTGTTGTTGCCGTTCTGGGTGCGGTTGACCTCGTCCCCGGAGAGGATCATGGGCACCCCCTGGGAGAGGAGCAGGGTCGCGAGGAGGTTGCGCTGCTGCCGAGCGCGGAGAGCCAGCACCGCCGCGTCGCCGGTGGGACCCTCGACGCCGCAGTTCCAGCTCAGGTTGTGGTCGTCGCCGTCCTCGTTCTCCTCGTCGTTCTCCCCGTTGTGCTTCTCGTTGTAGGAGACCAGGTCCCGGAGGGTGAAGCCGTCGTGGGCGGTTACGAAGTTGACGCTCGCCCGCGGGCCACGGCTGCCGGACTCGTAGAGGTCGCTGGATCCGGTGATCCGGTAGGCAAGCTCCCCGACGAGCCCGCCCTCGCCCTGCCAGTAGGCCCGCACCTCGTCCCGGTACTTGCCGTTCCACTCGGAGAAGGGGTAGGGGAACTCCCCGACCCGGTAGCCCCCGTCCCCGACGTCCCACGGCTCGGCTATGAGCTTGACCCGCGAGAGCACGGGATCCTGGCGCACCGCGTCGAGGAAGCCGCCGCGCGGGTCGAAGCCGTCGTGCTCGCGGGCCAGGGTCGTTGCGAGGTCGAACCGGAAGCCGTCCACGTGCATCTCCTCGACCCAGTACCGCAGGGAGTCCGTCACGAGCTGGAGGACGCGGGGGTGGGTGGTGTCCAGGGTGTTGCCGGTGCCGGTGTAGTCCATGTAGAAACGCGGGTCGTCGGGGACGAGGCGGTAGTAGGCGGCGTTGTCTATGCCCTTGAAGGAGAGCGTGGGGCCGAGGTGGTTCCCCTCGGCGGTGTGGTTGTAGACCACGTCGAGGATGACCTCCAGGCCGACGGAGTGGAGCCGCTTTACCAGGGTCTTGAACTCGGAGATCTCACCGGTCGCCGAGTAGCGCATCTCGGGGGCGAAGTAGCTCAGGGTATTATAGCCCCAGTAGTTGCGGAGGCCGCTCTCCACGAGGTGCCGGTCCTGGACGAAGCCGTGGACCGGCAGGAGCTCGACGGCGGTCACCCCGAGGTCCTTCAGATACTCCAGGGCGGCGTCGGAGGCGAAACCCGCGTAGGTGCCGCGCAACTCTTCCGGTACGTCGGGGTTCTGCTGTGTAAAGCCCTTGACGTGGGCCTCGTAGATCACGGTCTCGTTCCACGGGGTGCGCGGGTGCCGGTCGTCGCCCCAGGTAAAGGCGGTGTCGACGATCCGGCCCTTCGGCATCCCGGCGGCGTTGTCCCGGGTGTCGGGCGTGAGGTCGTCCCCTTCCGGCCCGTAGCCGAAGTGCGGGTAGGACCATTCGACGGAGCCCGCCGTGTCCTTCGCGTAGGGGTCGAGGAGGAGCTTGTCCGGGTTGAAGCGGTGGCCCCGGGCAGGGTCGTAGGGGCCGTGTACCCGGTAGCCGTAGAGGTCTCCGGGGCGGGCGTGGGGCAGGTAGCCGTGCCAGATGCCGCCGGACCGCTCCCTCAGGGCGACGCGGCTCTTCTCGGTCCCCGAGGCGTCGAAGAGGCAGAGCTCGACCCCTTCGGCGTTCTCGGAGAAGAGGGCGAAGTTCACACCCTCCCCGTCCCAGGTGGCACCTAACGGGTGCGGCTCGCCGGGCCAGACCTCGAAGCGGTCAGCCATCGACTCTCAGCCTATTAGCTGTCAGCTTGTCAGCCATCAGCTTCCCTCTCGTTGGGGACATCCTCCAATGTGTAGCTCCCTTCTGTCAGCGGCCAACCCCGAGATTTTAAGCTGACTGCTGACCGCCGGGAGCTGACGGCTTCAAGAACAGCGCCCCGAGCGGCGGCAGGGTCAGCGAGAGCGAGTGCGGCCGTCCGTGCGCCGGTACCTCCTCGGCGGCCAGCTTCCCGCTTCCGACGCCGCTCCCGCCGTAGCGGTCGGCGTCCGTGTTCAGGAGTTCTTCGTAGCCGCCGCCTCTGGGGACCCCGATCCGGTACTCGTGCCGCACGACCGGGGTGAAGTTGCAGACGGCTACCACGAAGTCCTCCGGGTCCCGGCCGCGGCGCAGGAAGGATAGCACGCTCCGCTCACGGTCGGAGCCCTCGATCCACTCGAAACCGGCGGTCTGGAAGTCTACCTCGTGGAGGGCTCCCTCCTCTCTGTAGAGGCCGTTCACGTCCCGGACGAGGTCCTGCACGCCCCTGTTGGCCGGGCGGTCGAGTAGGTGCCAGTCGAGCTGTGCGTCGTGGTCCCACTCCCTCTCCTGGGCGAGCTCGCCGCCCATGAAGAGGAGCTTCTTGCCGGGGTGGGCGTACATGAAGGCGTAGTAGAGCCGGAGGTTCGCGAACCGTTGCCACTCGTCGCCGGGCATCTTTCCGAGGAGAGAGCGCTTGCCGTGGACGACCTCGTCGTGGGAGAGCGGGAGGACGAAGTTCTCCGAGAAAGCGTAGTGGAGGCTGAAGGTGACCTCGTCGTGGTGGTAGGAGCGGTTTATGGGGTCCTGGGACATATACTCCAGGGTGTCGTGCATCCAGCCCATGTTCCACTTGTACCCGAAGCCCAAACCTCCCGAGTACGTGGGACCGGAGACCATCGGCCAGGAGGTGGACTCCTCGGCGATGGTGGCGACGCCGGGCTCCTCCGCGTAGACGAGCTCGTTGGCGCGTTGCAGGAAGGCTACCGACTCCAGGTCCTCGTTGCCGCCCCGCTCGTTGGGCACCCACTCGCCGGGGCCGCGGGAGTAGTCGAGGTAGAGCATGGAGGCCACGGCGTCCACCCGCAGGCCGTCCACGTGGTACTCGGAGAGCCAGAACAGGGCGTTGGCGAGCAGGTAGTTCCGGACCTCGTTGCGCCCGAGGTTGAAGATCAGGGTCCCCCAGTCGGGGTGGCGGCCCCGGCGGGGGTCGGCGTGCTCGTAGAGGTGGGTGCCGTCGAACCGGGCGAGCCCGTGGACGTCATCGGGGAAGTGGGCCGGGACCCAGTCCACGATCACGGCTATCCCCGCCCGATGCAAGGCGTCCACGAGGTGCTTGAAGCCGTCCGGGTCCCCGAAGCGGCTGGTCGGGGCGAAGAGCCCCAGGGGCTGGTAGCCCCACGAGCCCCCGAACGGGTGCTCCGTGGGCGGCAGGAACTCGACGTGGGTGTAGCCCAGCTCCACCACGTAGGGCACGAGCTCCTCGGCGAGCCCGTAGTAGTCGTAGGGCGTGCCGTCGTCCCGGTGCTTCCAGGAGCCGAGGTGGAGCTCGTAGGTCGCCATCGGGGCGTCGAGGGCGTTCGCGCCGCCGCGCGCGCCCGGGCCCGCGCCGGAGAACCATTCAGCGTCACCCCACTCGTAGCGTCCCGGGTCGTGGACGATGGAGGCGGTGCCGGGGTACTGCTGGTGGTGGAGGCCGTAGGGGTCGGCCTTGAGGGGAAGGAGCTCCCCGTCGGCGCCCTTTAGCTCGAACTTGTAGGCCTCGCCCTCCCGGAGGCCGGGGACGAATATCTCCCAGACCCTGGCCTCGCGGCGGCGCATCGCGTGGCGGCGGCCGTCCCAGGCGTTGAAGTGGCCGACCACGGAGACACGCCGGGCGTTCGGGGCCCACACGGCGAAGCTGACACCGGGTACGCCCTCGACCGTCGTGGGGTGTGCGCCGAGGACGTTGTAGAGCCGGAAGTTGTTGCCCTCCCCGAAGAGGTAGAGGTCGTGGTCCCCTATCAGGGGCGGGAAGCGGTACGCGTCCTCGACCTCGTGCTCGCCGTCCCCGGTGGCAACGCGGAGCCGGTACGGTACGGGGCTCTCCGCCGATATGGTGCCGGACCAGAGGCCCTCCGGGTGGAGGCGTTCGAGGGGACCGAGGTCGCCGCCGTCCGCGCCGACGGCCCGCACGGAGGTTGCTTCGGGCAGGAAGGCGCGGAGCTTTACCTCCCCGTCCTCCTCGTGCATCCCGAGAAAGGAGAACGGCTCCGGGTGATCGCCGGTCGCCACTGCCTGTGCCGCGTCTTCTAGCCTCATCGGACCTCCGTGTCTCGTGCCGGCTCTCCGAGGAGGTCCAGCAGGCCCTTGAGCGGGATGCCGACCCAGCCCGGGCGGTTGTCGAGCTCGTAGCGGACCTCGTAGAGGGCCTTCTCTATGGTAAAGAAGTCCACGAGCCTCTGGAAGTCCTCCG
>JACCZN010000064.1 GCA_013695915.1 Rubrobacter sp. | reverse complement strand
CTCCTCGGCCCGAACGGGACCGGCAAGAGCACCATCATGCGCCTCGCCACCGGGGAGATCTCCCCGCAGGAGGGCCGCCTCCGGCTCGGGCACAACGTCGTGCCCGCCTACCAGGACCAGCAGATCGTCCGGCTCGACGACAACAAGACCGTCCTGCAGGAGGCGATGGACGCCACGGGCCTCGACGCCCCCGACACGCGCTCACTCCTCGGAGCCTTCCTCTTCTCCGGGGAGGACGTCTTCAAGAAGGTCTCCTCGCTCTCCGGCGGCGAACGGGGGCGGCTCTCGCTCGCGGAGATAGTAGTCAGCGGGGCGAACCTCCTGATCCTCGACGAGCCCACGAACAACCTGGACATCCCCGCCCGCGAGGCGCTGGAAGAGGCGCTCCTCGGCTTCAAGGGCACGCTATTCTTTATCTCCCACGACCGGTACTTCCTCCGGAAGCTCGCCACCCGCATCGTGGAGCTCGAAGACCGGAAGCTCGCCAATTACCTGGGCGGCTACGACTACTACCGCTCCTACCGCCGCATGGACGAGGAAGGGGCGAAGAACGGCCGGAAAGCCCCCCGGCGGCGGGTCCGGCCCGGCATGAGTCGGGAGCAGAACGTGATCGCCACGCGCCTCGTGGCGGTGGAGGGCGAGATCGACGCGACCGAACGCCGCATCGGGCGTCTCGAGAAGGAGCTAGAGACCTCCGAGGTCTACGCCGACGGGGAGCGCTCGCGCAAGGTCGTCACCGAGCACCGGCAGTTGAAGGGTACCCTGGAAGGTCTCTACAGGGACTGGGGAGAGCTGATCGAGGAGGCCGAAGAGGCCGGTCTTTGAGAGCCCGCCCGCCACGCGCGGCCCTCCTCCCCGCCCTCACCACCCTCTTTCTACTCCTCCTCGCCTCCTGCGGCCCCTCGCCCGCGCTGCAACTCGAGCAGCCCCTCGACCGGCCCTCGGTCTACCGGGTCAGCACCACGGCCGAGAGCTGGTTCTCGGGCCCCATCTCCGACCTCGAAGCCGCCACGGACCTCACAGCCGTCTTCGAGCTGACCCCGGCCTCCGACGGAGCAGTCGAGGTCGAGACCCTATACGTTGCCGCGAGCGTCGGGGACTCCGCCGGAGACCCCGTCTCCCTCGGTCTCGGCTCGCTCGCCGGTACGGAGGCCCGGATAGAAATGGACCCGCCCGGTATGACCTCGGGGGTCACCGGCGACCGGGGGCTCCTGGAGGCGGACGTACCGCTCGTCTCCATGGAGGAGGTGCTCGCCACCCTCCTGCCACCCCTCCCCCAGGAGCCACTCCGGGCCGACGACAACTGGACCGCGGACGTGCCGGTAGCCTTCGCGAACCTCGCCGACGGCCCGGAGACCCGCATGCGCTACGTCCTGACCGCCGTGGACGCCGCGGATGAGGAGGCCCAAGTCGGGGGCTACGAACTCTCGACCGGCCCGAAGCCCTTCACCGCCCAGACCGCCGGCGGAGAGGTAACCGGGCGCGGTCACGTGGACGTGGAGTTCGAGGGAGAGTACGTCCTCGGGGAGGGCTACCGGTACACCGGGCGCACCGAGGAGTTCGACTCCGAGTACCTCCGCCTCGGCGGCTCGAGCTACGCCAACGGCAACCTCCACATGCGGCGCACCACCACCACGGAACGCCTGAGCCCGGCCGAGCAGTTCGGCCTCGACCCGTGAGGCAGTTGGTTGGGAGATAGGAGGACCGGGGGGATTCCCCGGAGAGTCGGGACGAGAGGATTTGAACCTCCGACCTCCTCGTCCCGAACGAGGCGCGCTACCAGGCTGCGCTACGTCCCGACTGCAGGGCATATTGTACCGGAGACCGGCGGCTTTGACCAGCGATGGGTTCCCCGGCGCCCCGGCCGCAAGCCGGTCGCGTGGAGGGGAGTTACAGGGCTATAAAGGCGGCATCTCTCCCGGCGTAGAGCTCCAGGGCCCCGGCCACGGCTTCGGCCACGGTGGCCGGGTAGTAGGGGTCCGAGGCGAGCCGGAGGTCGGCGGGGTTCGTGAGGTGCAGGGGCTCCAGCACCACGGCCGGGATGTTAGTCTCCCGCAGGATATCGTAGGAGCGCCCGAACTCCCCGATGTCCCCGGTACCGAGGGCCCGGCTCACGCCCCGCTGGACGTAGGCCGCCGCCATCCTCCCCCGGTGCGCCTGATAGCCGAGGCGCTCGAAGTAGAACGAGGCCGTCCCGGAGGCCGTCGGCGTCTGGTGGTGGGCGTGGTCTATGGAGACGACCATGTTGGCCCCGGCGGTGTTGGCCAGGTACGCCCGGTCCGCGTTCGAGACCTCCACGTCGTCGCTGCGCGTCAAAAGGACCTCCCGGGCGGGCAGTATCTGGGCCAGCTCCATCGCCACGGAGAGGTTCAGGTCCGCCTCGGAGAGCCCCGGCGGGCCGGGCGCGGCGTAGCCCGTGTCCCGTCCGCCGCGGGCGGCGTCCACGACGAGCGTCCCCGAGAAGAGGTCCTGGGTAAAGTAGCCGCCGTGCTTGTCCGGCAGGGGGTGCGTGCCCAGGGTCTGCGTGGCGTAGGTGCGGAGTACCTTGAACATCTCCCCGTCCACGTGCCCGTCGACCGGTAGCCCGGCGTTCCTCTGGAACTCCTTCGCGGCCCGCTCCGTGCGCCCGTCGAACACCCCGTTCACGGCACCGGGGTTGAAGCCCAGGTCGTTCAGCATCTTCTGGAGGTCCATGACGTCGGCGCCCCTGAAAGGCGGCTGGCGCAGGTAGAGGAGCCTTCCGCCGGGCCGGTAGCCGCTCTCGACGAGCTCCCAGTAGGTGGCGGGACCGGCCATGCCGTCGGCCAGGATGCCTGCCCTCTGCTGGAAGGCCTTCACCGCCAACTCCGTCCGCGGGCCGAAGACCTCGTCTATCCCCCGGTTGCCGAGGTCGTAGCCCAGGGCCTGGAGCCGGGTCTGCAGGTCCACCACCTCCCGGCCTCGGTCGCCCCGGCGCAGGGTGCGGATCTTCCGCGGCGCCTCGCCGTTCGGTGATGTGTGACGGTTCAAGTTCGTCTTCCCGGTAGGTTCATCGAGCCTCGGGCCTCCGCCCGGGCGTCCACCGCGTTCCCGCGCGCCGGTAGAGCGGCAGAGAAAGAGCGCCGGGCGCTCCCTCGGGAGGGAGGCTCGGCGCTCTCAGAGCGGACCGCGGGCTCAACCTCGGTGAGCGCCGGTCTAGTCTTCGACGACCCCGAGTATGTCCTCGGCGTCCAGGATCAGGTACTCCTCGTTGTCCAGCCGGATCTCGGTCCCCGAGTACTTGGCGAAGACTATGGTGTCCCCGGCCTTTACCTTTACCTCGTCGCCGTCGCCGGCCGCGATGATCTCCGCCGTCTGCGGCTTCTCCTTGGCCGTGTCGGGCAGGACTATCCCGGACTCGGTCTTCTCCTCGCGCTCTATCAGCTTCGCTAGAGCCCGATCTCCCAACGGCTTGAACTTCATACTTCTACCTCCTGTGACCTGAGACTTCTGTGTACAGCTTCCGGGCAGGACTCCCTGGGGACCGGAATTTCACGGACGGGATTGTAACCGTCAGGTTTGCCAGACGCAATTACCCGGGACGCTATTCCGGCCGGGGCTCCTCGGCGAGGCCTAGCTGGGCGGAGAGCTGCTGCTTGGGCAGCGCGCCGACGGTCCGCTGCGTGATCTCACCCCCCTCGAAGCGGAGGATGGTCGGGATGCTGGAGATGCTGTAGTTCATCGCCGTGGCCGGGTTGTCGTCGACGTTGAGCTTCACGAACTGCACGTCGCCCCGGGCCTCGGAGATCTCGTCTAGGACAGGAGATATCCTCTTGCACGGGCCGCACCACGGAGCCCAGAAATCCACTATTACCGGCTTCTCGGCCTGGAGCACGTCGCCCTCGAACGTGGCGTCCGTTACCTCGTTGACAGCCATGTACCTAAACCTCCGTCGTATCAAATAACAGCTTTCGACCGCGCTATTCTAGCACGGCCGGAGGGTCGCTCAGCCGCTCCCCGCGCTGCCGACGGGCACCTCTATCCGGACGCCTTCCGCGAGCTCCTCGGCCCTCTGTGCCCGGAAGGCCCCGGCTCCCAGGGTCTCGGCGTTGGCCGCGGCGCACCCGGCTGCGAGGCGCATGGCCTCTACCGGCGGCAGCCTGCGGTGCAGGAGGCCGGCGAGCAGACCGGCGAGGTAGGCATCGCCGCTCCCGATGGTGGAGATGGTCTCTACCTTCGGGGCGTGGGCCGCGACCACGCCGTCTTCGGTCATCAGGTAGGAGTGCCCCTCCGGCGAGGTGATGCAGGCCCTCTCCGCGCCGAGCTCGGCCAGGCGCCCGAGGCCGCGCGAGAAGTCCTCCTCCTCTATAAAGTCGAAGCCCGCCACGCTCTCGGCCTCGTTCTGGTTCGGGCTCACGAGCGAGGGCTCGGCCTTGAGCGCCGCCTTGAGGACCGCCGGTGTGGCGTCCACGACCGTGTAGAGCCCCCGGGCCCGCGACCGCTGCACGAGCTCGGTCAGGAAGTCTTCGTCGAGCTCTCCCGGGAGGCTTCCGGCAAAGACCACGGCGGTCGCGTACTCCAGCAGGAAGTCCAGGCGGTGAGAGAGCTCCCCGGCCTCCCCCGGGCTTATGTCCGGGCCGTACTCGTTGATCTCCGTCTGGAGCCCGCTCATCGGGTCTACTATCGCGGTCGAGGTCCGCGAGGAGCCCGCTATCTCGACCAGGTCGAAGGGTATGGCCGACTCCGAGAGACCGTCGCGGATGGTGTCGCCGTTACGCCCGCCGGCGAACCCGGTCGCCATGACCGGCGTGCCGAGCTCCCTGAGGACCCGCGCCACGTTTATGCCCTTGCCACCGGCCAGGGAGACGCTCTCCGGCGCCCGGTGGCGCTGGCCGAGGGTCAGGCTCGGGACGACCAGCGTCCGGGCCACGGCCGCGTTCAGCGTGACGGTCAGGATCATGTCCTCGCACCTCCTGCGTGGAAAATGGTCTCTCGGTGGTCGCCGCTCTCCGCCTCCCTCCCGGAGGCCTATCGAGCGGCGCGGACGACCCGGGCAGGGGCGGCTGTCTGGCGCCTGTCTCTCCTATGCGGGTCTGTGCTGGCAGAGTTACTCTTCCCTATTGAATATCCCGCCTGCTGTATACCATAGTTTCTCCCACAGGGAGGCCTCGGTGTAGCCGTCGAGGGTCACGAGCGGGCTCTCCCCCCTCTGCTCGCCGTCAACGGTGACCACGACCTCGCCGACCCTGGTCCCCGGTCCGGCCTCGGCGGGGAGCTCCTCCGGCAACCGCACCTGCCGCTCCACCTCGCCGCCGGCCCCGAAGAGTACGTCCACGCCCCTCTCGGCGACGAGCTCGACGCTCTCGCCCCTGCGATAGGGTACCGGGGTCTCGGCGTACCGTCCGCCCTCCGAGACGGCCGGCTCGCGGTCGTAGGCGGCGAAGCCGTACTCCAGCGCCGCCTCGGCAGCCGCGAAGCGATCCTCGGCATCCAGAAAGACCGCCACGTAGGACTCCTCACCGGAGGCCGCCGAGGCCACGAGGCTCTCCCCAGCCTCCGGCGTCGTGCCGGTCTTTACGCCCGTCGCGAGCGGGTAGGAGCCCAGGAGCGCGTTCGTGCTCTCCAGGGGTATCTGCCGGTCCCCGGTGCTTATGACCGCGGAGCCGGTGCCGACCATCTCCCGGAACTCGGGCCGGGAGAGGGCCTCCGCCGCGAGCGCCGCCAGGTCGCGGGCGGTGGAGTAGTGGCCGGGGGCGTCGTTGCCTACCGGGTTCTCGAAGCGCGTGTTCCGCAGCCCGAGCTCCGCGGCCCGCTCGTTCATCATGTCGACGAACCGCCCGGTGCTTCCGCCGCCGAGGTGCCCGGCCAGCGCGTAGGAGGCGTCGCTCCCGGAGGCCAGCAGGGAGGCCAGCAGCAGCTCCCGCACGCTCAGCCGGTCCCCGGCGAAGAGTCCCACGTTGCTGTAGAGCGGGTCCGCATAGGCGGCAGCCTCCTCGGAGACCGTTACTTCTTCGTCGAGGTCCGCCGTCTCCAGGACGAGGAGGGCCAGCATGATCTTGGTGGTCGAGGCCATCGGCAGCTCCTCGGAGGCGTTCTCCCCCGCCAGGTACTCCCCGCTGTGGGAGTCGGCCAGAGCCCAGGCCCGGGCCCCGTTCTCCGGAGGCTCTCCGGCCGCCTCCCCCGGCACGTCCGCCGGTTCGGCGTTCTCCGGTTCGTCCGGCAGCTCGGCCGCGCGGGCCTCCCCGGGGGTCTCTGGTGGTACGGGTAGCTGAACGGCCGCGAGCGCCACCGTCACGGCGAGAGCTACCGCGAGCGCCGCGAAGAGGAACAGCTTTTCGTGGTTTTCGCGTCCGGAGGTCAACCTTTTTTCGAGCTTACAGAAGCCCGCGCCCCATAACAAGCCCCTGTGAAAGGTACAATGTAGGTACCGTGTGTAATGCTCGCAGTACAGCCCCGCAGAGCCCGTGAAGCGCCTGATACTGGTAGCCGCTCTGGTGCTGGTGGCCTCGCTGGGCTACCGGGGCTTTCTCTCCTCGGAGACCGGCACGGGGGACCTTACGCTCCCGCAGCCCTTCCCGAACCAGGGTCAGATGGCCCCGGACTTCGCCTCCGAGGACATAGACGGAAGCTCCTTCGATCTCCCACAGGAGGGCGTACAGGTAATTACCTTCTGGAGCACCCTGAACCGGGGCACCAACCTCTCCCATCAGGCCTTCGGGGAGCTCGCCGATGAGTACGAAGACGATGAGGTCTCCTTCGCCGCCATCTACGTGAGCAGCGTCCCGCAGCAGGACCAGGAGGAGGCGCCCTACGCCGTGCTGCGGGACCACTCGGGCGAGCTCACCTCCATGTACAACGTAAAGCGGGTGCCGAGGATCTTCCTGATAGAGGACGGGGAGATCCGGCTCGTCCAGAACGGCTACAACAGGGAGCACGAGAGAGAGCTCAAGGAGGCCCTCGAGGAGCTCACGGAGGCGAGGGAGGCCTGACGGGCCGACGGGAGCCCTCTAAGCTAGAATATCGCGGAGACCGTAACCTGGTACCTCCTGAAAGGCGAACATGAGAAAAGAGATCCTGGTCAACCTGCTTGGGGTGGTCCTCACCGTAGCCACGGTCGTGGTCACCATCGCAGCCCTGATAAACATCCTCTAGCGCCGCGCCCTGCGCCGCGCCCTACGCCTCACGGGCGTACACCGGCGGCCGAGAGCTCCCCGCGCATCTCCCGCGCCGCCTCCCGGGCGGCGCTCCTGTAGTCCCCGCCCGCCGTCTCGTGGTCGTAGATGATGCCGCGGCTGCTGTTGACCAGCACCCCGCGGCCGGCGGTATCCAGGAGGCTGCGTATCTCGGCGCCCCCTCCACCCTGCGCCCCGTACCCCGGGACCAGGAAGAGCGCCCGCGGGAGCAGCTCCCGCACCCGGCGGCCGACCTCCGGACGGGTCGCACCGACCACCGCCCCGGCGTCCGGGTAGCCTCCCGAGCCTCGCCCGAGCTCCGCGACCAGCCCCGCCACGGCCTCGAACAGCGGAGGCTCGCCCGAGCCCTGCAAGGCTTCTGCGGAAGGGTTCGAGGTAGCTACCAGCACGAAGACGCCGCCCCCGCGCCCGAGCCTGCGGACCTCCTCCAGGAATGGCAGCACCGCGTCGGCCCCCATGTACGGGTTGACCGTAACGCAGGAGGCCCCGTAGACCCCGAGGTGGGCCTCGGCGTAGGCGGCGGCCACGGGACCTATATCCCCGCGCTTGACGTCCGCTATGACCGGCAGCTCGAGCTCCCGGGCGGCCTCTATCAGGGAGGCGTAGACCTCCATGCCCGGAGGACCCAGCCTCTCGAAGTACGCCGACTGCAGCTTGACCGCGGCGACCTCGGGCTCCACGGCCTCGAGGATGCCCCGGCAGAACTCGGAGACCGCGCGGGCCTCCGGGAGCCTCTGCTCCCGTACCTCCCGCGGCAGGCGGGCCGGGTCCGGGTCGAGCCCGGCGACCACGGCGCTCCCGCGGCTGCGGGCCGAGTTCGCCAGGGCCTCCACTAGAGTTCAGCCCGGCGGCCCCGGGAGGTAGCATGCATGCTCGGGTATCCGCGCGGGTGCGGCGCCTCTTACTTTATGTCGTCTTTGAGGGCGTTGCCGGCGGTGAACTTCGGCACCTTGGAGGCGGCGATGTTGATCTTCTGCTTGGTCTGCGGGTTTATGCCCTCGCGGGCCTCTCGCTTCTGCACGTAGAACTTGCCGAAGCCCGTGATCTGGACGGCGTCCTCCCGCTTGAGGGCGTCGGTAACGACGTCCGTGAAGGCGTCGAAGAACTTCTGGGCGTCGTTTCTGGACTCGCCCGTCTCGTCGGCTATCCTCTGTATAAGCTCGGTCTTGTTCATCGTCACATGCCTCCCTTGTGAGCGTCTGTTGACTAACCTCTCGCTTCCCCAATGATCCGGGTGACTATAACAGAGGCTCTCTGCGACCTCAATTGCCCGTATCTAGGCCCAGGTCCTGCGTGGTGAGCAGGGCCTCGAAAGCGAACTCCTCCAGGTAGCCGGACCTCTCCTCCCTGCGGTCCAGCACCGCCAGCACCGTCGAGACCTCCGCACCCGCCTCTACGAGGCTCCGGGCGGCCTCGACGGCCTGGGTCCCGGTGGTTACCACGTCTTCCACGAGGACCGTGCGCTCCCCGGCCTCGGAGCGCCCCTCTACCTTCCGGCCGGTCCCGTAGCCCTTGGCCGACCGGCGGACTACGACGTAGGGGAGGCCGGTGCGCAGTGAGAGCGCGACCACGAGCGGCACGGCCCCGAGCTCCACCCCCGCGAGCCGCCGCGTACCCGGGGGCACCCTCCCCGAGAGCTCCGCGGCCAGGTCCTGGAGGAGGCCGGGCTCCGTGGAGAAGAGGTACTTGTCCACGTAGAAGCGGCTCCTCTCGCCGCTCGAGAGCACGAAGTCCCCTTCGAGGAGCGCGGCCTCCCGCACCCTCGGGGCCAGAGCCCCCCCGCCGGTCACCGGGGGTCGGGGCCGGAAGCAGGCTCCTCGAGCTCGCCGAGTGCCGCGTCGAAGGACCCGAAGTCGACGCCGTCCAGGAGCGTGCGGACCTCCCCGGCCTCCCGCCCGGCGGAGGAGATGCCGGACTCTATGCTGGCGTTGATCTCCTCTACCAGCTCCACGGCCCTCTCCAGGGTGTCGGCGAGTTGTCCGTCGGGGACCGTGCCGAGCTCCTCCCCGATGCGGTGCAACTCCGCGAGGCGGCCCTCCAACTCTTCGGTCCCGGGCGCTCTGGCCTCGGAGTTACCGGTCTCGGGGGTCCTGGTCTCGGGCGCGGCGCCCGGCTCCTGCTCTCTCATAGGCTCCGGACTATACACTAATCGTCCTCCCGGCGAGGCTCCTCCCCGTCTGCGCTCCGCTCTCCCGCGTTCCCGCCCGCCATGCGGCCCAGGATCGCCCCGAGCACCGTGACGAACGCTAGGAGGCCCAGGAGCGGCAGGAGGGCCCACACGGCGGCGCCGTACCCGGCCCGCTGGAGAAGGAAAGTCACCAGCCCCGCCGCGCCCACGGCGAGCGGTACGAGCGCGAGCAGTAGGAACAGCAGCGTCATCGGACCCGGGCGGCCCACTACTTCATCACCCGTTCGATGGCCTTCAAGAGGTCGTCTATGAGCTCCTCCGATACATCTTCCTTCTCCGCGCGCTCCTCGACGAAGTCCTTGAGCAGCACGGTGTTTATCCGCCGGATCGCCGAGAAGACGGCGTTGGTCTGCTGGATGACCTCCGCGTAGGTGACGTCGCCCTCCTCGATCATCTTGGAGACGCCCCGGACGTGACCCTCCACGCTCTTCAGACGCCTCAGAACCTCTCGCCTGGCCTCTCTGCGCAAAACCTCCCTACCCTTCTCTCAGCTCTCCAAGAAGCTCGCCCACCACCGTCGCGTCGTGGAAGGGCACGTCGCCCTCCGGCAGGTGCTGGACCCGCTCGTGGCCCTTGCCCGCCACCAGCACCACGTCCCCCTTGCGGGCGTAGCCGAGACCCCGGCGGATGGCCTCCCGGCGGTCCAGCACGATCTCGTGGGGCCGGGACCCGTTGCCGGGGCTCCCGTTACCGAGGGCTACCTCGCGGGCTATCTTCTCCGGGTCTTCGGAGTAGGCGTCGTCCGTGGTCACGATGGAGAGGTCGGCGAGCTCGGAGGCTGCCCGGCCCATGAGCGGGCGCTTGGCCCCGTCCCGGTCCCCCGCCGCCCCGAACACGCAGATCACACGCCCCCCGGAGGCCCCGGCGACCTCCCGGGCGACCCCGAGAGCGGCCCGGAGGCCCACGTCGGTGTGGGCGTAGTCCACTATAACCTCGTATCCGGGCTCCCGCGGGTTGCCGGGCGCTGCTACCACCCGCTCAAACCGGCCCGGCACCTGCGGCATCTCCTCCACAGCCCGGACCACAGTCTCCCTATCTATCCCGGCCGCGAGCGCGAGGGAGGTCGCTCCGGCGACGTTCAGCACGTTGTAGCCCCCGAGAAGCGGCGTCCAGAGCCCCAGAGGGGCCCCGCCCGGCGGCTGCAGCGAGAAGAGCGTGCCTTCCGGGGTGGCGCGGACGGCCTCGATTCGGTAGTCGGCGTCCTCGGTGCCGCCGAAGGTCTGCACGCCCTCCACCTCCCCTGCGAGCCGGCGGCCGTGGTCGTCCTCGGCGTTCGCGAGCTTCGGCCCCGGGGTCTGGAGAAAGAGCTCGCGCTTGGCCCTGTAGTACTCCTCCATCGAGCCGTGGAGGTCGAGGTGGTCGCGGGAGAGGTTGGTGAAGAGCGCCCCGGCGAACCGGGTACCCCAGACGCGCTTGAGGGCGATGCCGTGCGAGGAGACCTCCATCACCACCCGGCGGACGCCCCTCTCGCGCATCTGCGCGAGCAGGCCCTGGACCTCGACGGCCTCGGGGGTGGTGCGGACGGCGTCCCGGCGCTCCCCGGCGCAGATTGTCTCCGCGGTGGTCGCGAGGCCGGTGCGGGAGCCCGCCGGATGGTCGGCGCGGGCGAAGATCGAGTACAGGGCGTAGGAGGTCGTGGTCTTGCCGTTGGTACCGGTCAGCCCGTAGACCTCCATCTCATGGGAGGGGTCGCCGGAGACGGCGGCGGAGAGCGCGGCCAGCGCCTCCCGGGCATCGGGCACGACGGCGGTGGGAACGCCCGGCACCTCTCTCTCGGCCACCACGAGCGCGGCTCCCCGGCTCACCGCCTCCGGGGCGAACTCCGCGCCGTCGCGCCTGAACCCCGGCACGGCCACGAAGACCGTTCCCGGACCGGCCCGGCGCGAGTCGTAGGCCACGGAGGAGACCCCGCCGGTACCGAGGAACCCGGACGGCATCTCCGTACCCAGGACCCGGGCTACCTCCTGCGGCGCGAGCAACATGCCGTGTAGTGTAGCAAGCCCGCCTGAAGGAGAGCCACCGGCGAGGCCCGCGCCGGAGCGTTTAACACAACTCTCTGCGGGACGCAGTGCGAGCAAGCGCAAAACTTGTGGCTTCTGGTGGGCCAAAACACCCAAATTTTGCGTCTCTGCCGCGCAAAAAGCGGCTTCTGCGGCTCTGGCGTATGTTAACCTACCCGGGTCGTTTTTCGTGGAGTTAACGGAGATTTTACCTGCGAAGGTCCTCTGTTCCGGCTCCCGGGGGGATGAAAAGCGCGTCTCGGCACCGTCCGGGCGTGACGTTTATGGATGACGCGACGGCCTCGTACCGAGCATCGCTCGCGGGCTGAGAGAGGAGATGGATGTCGACCGAGAACACCATTATGCTGACGGAGAAGACGGGCGAGCTTCTCAACCGGGGACGCAACCAGGGCTTCGTCAGCACGGAGGAGGTCGCGGACCTGCTGCAGGAAGGTGAACTCTCGGCGACGGAGGTCGAGGAGTTCTACGCCACCCTGGAGGAAGAGGACATAACCCTCGTCGAGGGCGAGGCTGCGGAGGCCGCAGAGGTAGCCCAGGCGGCGGGCGCTTCCCCGGCGGCGGTCGCAGCGGCGGCGGCACCGGAGGTCCCGGCGCTCCAGATAGCCCACGCGGTGGCGACCGGCGACTCCATAAGGATGTACCTCGCGGAGATCGGCCGCGTCAGGCTCCTGACACACGCCGACGAGATCCGTCTCGCCAAGGGGATAGCCCGGGGCGACAAGCGGTGCAAGGACCGGCTGGTCGAGGCGAACCTCCGGCTCGTGGTCTCCATCGCAAAGAAGTACCGCAACCGCGGCGTCTCCTTCCTCGACCTCATCCAGGAGGGGAACCTCGGGCTCATCAGGGCCGCCGAGAAATTCGACCACACCAAGGGCTACAAGTTCTCGACCTACGCCACGTGGTGGATTCGGCAGGCCATAACCCGCGCCATAGCCGACAAGGGGCGCACGATCCGCATCCCCGTCCACATGGTGGAGAAGGTCAACAAGTTCCACCGCACCCACCGCAGGATGACCCAGAGTCTAGGCCGCGAGCCCTGGGACGAGGAGATCGCCCGGGAGCTCGAGATACCGGTGGAGGAGATCCTGCGCCTGCAGGAGATCAGCCAGAGGGCCATAAGCCTGGAGACCCCCGTGGGCGAGGAGGACTCCTCCCACCTCGGCGACTTCCTGGAGGACGCCACCTCCATAACCCCCACGGACGCCGTCTCGGAGTCGCTCTTGAAGAGCCACCTCCGGGAGGCCCTGAACGAGCTGCCGGAGAGGGAACGCCAGATCATCGAGCTCAGGTTCGGCATGAAGGACGACCGGCCCCGCACCCTGGAAGAGGTCGGCCGGGAGTTCGACATCACCCGCGAGCGCGTCCGGCAGATCCAGATGAAGACCCTGAACCTCCTGCGGGAGCAGCGCCGCACCCAGAACCTGCGTGAGTACCTCAAGTAGCCCCCGGGAGCCTGCGGAGGGCTCCCCGGAGCTGCACGACTTTGTCTGCGACCTCGCCCGGAGCGCGGGCGAGGTCCAGCTTTCGCGCTACGAGGACCCCGGCGAGATCCGGGAGAAGACCCCGAAAGACCTCGTCACGGAGGTCGATTACCTCTGCGAGGAGCTCCTGATCTCGCGCATCCGGGAGCGCTACCCGGAGGACAGCATCCTCTCCGAGGAGCGGGGCGGCTCGATCTCCGGGAACGGCCGCACCTGGTTCCTCGACCCCCTGGACGGCACCGCCAACTTCTCCCGGGCCACCCCGCTCTTCTGCGCCTGCGTCTCCGTGGCCGAGGCCGGTCGCATCACGCACGCCGCCGTCTCCGCCCCCCGCCTCGGCGACCTCTACCACGCCCGGCTCGGGGGCGGCGCCCACCGGGAGACGGACGGACGGAGCTACCCCCTGCGGGTCAGCGGCACCGAGCGGCTGGAGGACGCCTTCACGGCCGCGGACCTGACCTTTATAGGGCTCGGCTCGGACCCCGCGAAAGCACCCTTCCGGGAGGTGTTCGGGTCTAGCTGGCAGCTACGCTCCCTCGGCAGCGCCGGGGTCCGCGGGGCCTGGCTCGCGGCGGGCTACCTCGACGTCTCCATCGGCACCCGCAACACCGCCTGGGACTACGCCCCCACTGTGCTCCTCGTCTCCGAGGCCGGTGGAGAGGCCACGGACCTCTCGGGAGAGCCCTGGACACCCGAGTCCGACGGCCTCCTGGCAACGAACAGCCTCCTGCACGCCGAGGTGCTCGAGGTCCTCGGGGGCCGGTAGCCGCAACCGGAGCCTGGCAAGGTTACTCGGGCGCTTGCGGAGACGACATCCCCGCAGACCACGCTTTCGACGCTTCGGCGGTTGGCTATCAGCCGTGGCTCGCCGCCGAGAGTTGCCCGGTCTAGCTAGTCGTCCGCCGTTCCCTGGATGAACTCCTGGGGGCCAAAGCTCCCAGAGCCGGGGCCGGTCTGGGCAGCAGGGGCCTGACCCCCTGGCTGAGTCCCCTGCTGTCCCTGCTGGGAAGGCTGCTGACCTGCCTGCGGCTGTTGGCCGGAGGGGGGCGAGGCACCCGGCCCCTGGGGCTGCGCCTGCTGGGGACCGGGTTGTGCGGCGCCGGGCTGCGAAGAGCTGGACTGGCCGGGCTGCGGAAAGCCGGGTTGCGGAGCTGAAGGCTGGGAGGGTTGCGGGGAGCCGGGCTGTGCAGCGGAAGGCTGACCGGTCTGTGCGGGACCGGGTTGCTCCTGGAGGTCGTCACCGGCTCCTTCTGAGTCATCGGCCGCGGACGCCTCACTCTCACCCGGCTGTTGGAATTGCGGGAAGAGGGACTCGAAGTCCGGAGGGGTCTGCTCTTCGGCTTCCTCTTCTTCGTCCTCGTCTTCTGCGTCGTCCTCCTCCTCCGCGTCCTCCTCCGTCTTCACGCCGAGCCGGGTGTCGTCCAGCTCCAGGTCGGGGCTGGGCTCGTCGAACTCCTGGGCGGGCATGTCCTCCATCGCCTGCAGCATGAACGCCGACCAGATGTCCAGTGGGAAGTCGCTGCCGTTGATCTCCTCCTGCCCCCGGATGTTGACCATCGACCTCCGCTCCTCCGGGTAGCCGACCCAGACGCTCGTCGCGAGCTGCGGTATGTAGCCGACGAACCAGGCGTCCACGAACGCCTCCGTGGTGCCGGTCTTGCCGGCGGCGGGACGTCCGAACTCGGCGCTCAGGTCGGGGAAGCCGCTGGAGCCCTCGTCCTCCTCAACGACGCCCTGCAGGGCCTCGTTGACCACCGCAGCCTCGTCCTCCGAGAGGACCCGCTCCTCCTCGAAGCTGTGGTCCTCCACCGTTATCTCCTCCCCGTCATCCTCGCGGGTCACGCGGTCTATCAGGTAGGGCTCCATGCGCAGGCCCTCGTTCGCCAGGGTCGCGTAGGCGGAGGCCATCTCGAACGGCGTCACGCCCTCCGCGAGACCACCGAGGGCCGTGGAGGGGAAGGGGTCGAGCTCGCTCTCCACACCCATGCTCTCCGCCATCTCGACCACGTTCTCCATGCCGAGGTCCATCGCGAGCTGTACGAAGACCGTGTTATCCGACCCCTCGATGGCCTCCTGGAGCGTGATCTGGCCGCGCTCTATCTGGTTATAGTTCTGGACGGTGTAGAACGGCTGATCGGACTCTTCGGGAAGCGGTATGGTCAGGTCCTCCGAGACGTACTCGCTCTCCAGCGAGATGCCCTGCCGCGCGGCCTCCGCCAGCACGAAGGTCTTGAACGCGCTGCCGGGCTGGCGCTGTCCCTGGGTGGCGAGGTTGAACTGCACCTCCTGGAAGTCCGACCCCCCGACCATGGCCTTGACCGCCCCCGTGGACGGCTCGATGGAGACCAGGGAGGCCGAAGGGTCACCCTCCCCGGTGTTCACTACGCTCTCCACGGACTCGCTCGCCTCGTCCTGCATCTCCGGGTCCAGGGTGGTGTGGATCTCGAGCCCGCCCTCGTAGAGCATCTCGTCGCCGTACTGGCGGGCGAGGTCCCTGCGGACGGCGTCCAGGAAGTACTGGTTGTCCTCGTCGTACTCGGGGCCGGTCCGGCCCCCGCTGACGTCGAGGTCACTCCCCACGGCCCCGGCGTGCTCCTCCTCCGTTATGTGCCCGTACTGGAGCATCCTGTCGAGCACGACGTCCCGGCGGGCCTGCGCGCTCTCGGGGTCCACGAACGGGTCGTAGGTGCCGGGCAGGTTTATGATGCCGGCGAGCATGGCCGACTCGCCGATGTCCAGCTCGTCGGCGGGCTTGTCGAAGTAGGTCCTGGCGGCGGCCTCGGCACCGTAGGCGTTGGCCCCGAAGTATACCGTGTTCAGGTACTGCTCCAGGATCTCCTCCTTGGAGTGCTCCTCCTCGTACTGCCAGGCGAGCGCGGCCTCGTTGGCCTTGCGCTGGAAGCTCGGGATGGAGCGTATCTCCTCGTCGATAAAGGTATTCTTTATCAGCTGCTGGGTTATGGTGGAGCCACCCTCCTGGATGGAGAGGTTCTGTATGTTCTGGCGCATGGCCCGGCCTATGGACTCGAAGTCCAGCCCCCGGTGCTCGTAGAACCTGTGGTCCTCTATGGCGACCACCGCGTCTTTTATGGAGCCGTCCATCTCGTCCCCGGGGACCACGAAACGGTTCTGGGAGGCGTAGAGCTCGTCCACGACCTCACCGTTGGCGTCGTAGACGGTGGAGGTCTCGGCGAGCTCCGAGGAGGAGTAGGTGTCGAGCTCCGGCAGCCCCTGCGCCGCCTGGTTGTACGCGTAGGCCGCGCTGGCGAAGGCTACGGTCGTCCCGAGGAGCACGACCGCACCGAAGGTCAGAAAAACGGCCCTCGCTCTGGGCCAGAACTTGCTACCCTGCCGCCGTTTCCTCCTGCGCCGGTTGGCCCTCATGAAGCTGTCATAACCCATGAGCACGTTATTATACCCGAGGAACGTTACTGCTAGTCACATATAGTTACCATTCACGAAGGGAGCCCTCTATGAACCGCTCTACGAGCCCGCTGGACCTGACCCGCGAGATGTTCCCCGCCCTCGCCGGGAAGGGCTACGCGTACCTGAACTCGGGCGGCAGCGGCCCCTCGCCGCGAGAGGTGGTCGAGGCCATGCGGGAGGTGGACGAGCTCTGCTCGGGGCCGGCGTATCTGGAGGGCGCGGGCTTATACGCCCGACAGGGAGAGGCCGCCGCCCGCGCCCGCAACGCCGCCGCGAGGCTGGTGGGCGCGCCGCCGGAGGACGTGGCCCTCACCCAGAACACCACGCACGGCATGAACCTCGGCACCTTCTCCCTGGACTGGGAGGCGGGGGACGAGGTGATCTCGACCTCCACCGAGCATCCCGGGTGCCTCGTGCCGCTCTACGGTCTGCAGAGCCGCTACGGGGTGCGCGTCAGGCTCGTCCCGCCCCCGGTGACGGCGGAGAAGGTCGCGGCGGAGATAGGGCCCCGGACGCGCCTCGTCTCGCTGTCGCACGTGGACTGGACGACCGGCGAGGTGCTGCCGCTGGAGGAGATATCGGCCGCAGCCCGCGACCGCGGCGTCCTTACCCTGGTAGACGGAGCCCAGTCGGTCGGGAACATCCCCGTGGACGCGCCGGCTACCGGCGCAGACATGTACGCCTTTACCGGGCACAAGTGGCTGCTCGGCCCCGAGGGCATGGGGGCCTTCTACGTCCGGCCCGACTGCCGGGCCCACAGCCCGAACCTCGGCTACGCCTCCCTCGCAGACTCGGCCTCCTTCGACTACGAGGGCAACTTCGAGCTCCACCGGGGCGCCCGGCGCTTCGAGGCCTCTACCACCTCCCCGGCGCTCGCCGGTGGCTTCGCGAAGGCCGCGGAGGCCGCCATAGAGCGCGGCGCGGCGGGACCCGTGGAGATACGCTCCCGCGCGGACCTCCTCATGGACCGGCTCTCCGAGCTCCCGAAGGTCGGGATGGTCTCCCCCCGTCCCGCCCAGTCGGGGCTCGTAAGCTTTACCGTGGAGGGCGTCGAGTCAAAGGACGCTGCGGCCCGCTTACTAGAAGAGAAGTTCGTAGTCCGCTTCGTCCCGGACCCTCACCCCTACGTGCGGGCGAGCACCCACCTCTTCAACGAGGAGGAGGAGCTAGAGGCGCTCGCGGAGGCCGTGGGGCGGCTGTAGAGGGCCGCCGCTAGTCGGTACTTTGTTAAACGGAGACATATAGGTCAAGCGAATGCCCTCTTCCAACAGCATCGAGCAGCGCTTGTAATGCTGGAGGTGGGTCCGCCTCCGACCATGCCTGCCACAACCGCCAGAGCATTACCCAGGGATCCAGCCAGCTCCGCACTTGCCGCAGAGCCACCGGCCATGACAGAGGAGGCCCAAACAGAACGCTCTGCACTGCTTTTCCCCCAGATTGCTCTGCTACAGGTTGCGCATCCGGTGCCGGAGCCATGAATGCTGGCTCTTGCTCCTGGATATACGCCCGCCAGCACAGAGAGAAAGCGCAGAAGACCAGCTCCCAATGCCGGCGGATGGCACGGTCAGAGCGTACCTCGAAGTCGGCGAAGCCCAACTCTCCCTTGAGCTGTCTGTAGCTCTGTTCTATCCACTGCCTCAAACCGTAGAGTCTGACTACCTCCGCCAGAGCCGCGGCTTCGAACGAAGACTCTTGTACAGGTCGGTAGCCTGGGGCGGGAATGTTGGTCATCAGGTACCAGCTGCTGTTGGTCGGCAGTGTGGACGGGTCCGTGGTCACCGCCACCAGACGCAGGGGCTTCTCGGGACCGTGGCCGATCAGCGTGGTGACCTCTACCGCCCACCACCTCTCGGTATGGCCGTCTTTGAAGGTTCGAATGATGGGTTTCCACGCTCCCGGCTCATCCGCAGAGCGCCAGCCCATATCCTGGGCAGCTTCCTCTGGGGTGTGCGCCGCCTCCTCCTCGGCCCATCTGCCTTGATGGGGCCTCAAACTAAGGACGTAGGGCACTCTCGTTTTCCAGAGCGCACTCTGGAAGGCCGGGTTCTCTCCGTAGAGGCAGTCAGCTACTACCGCGCGGAATGGAATGTCTGCCTGTCGGGCATTCTCTACTAGCTCCGCCGCAATCTCGGGCTTGGTCCTAAAGGCGGGATCGCTGTTGGCCTTCTCCAGGCGCTTGGCCGGGGTGTAGGGCTCCACGTGTAGTGGGTGGTAGACATTCTCGTCGGCCCAAACGCTCGAAACCGAGACGATCCCATTGGCGATCCTGCCGATAGATCCGAGGTACTGGTAGCCAACGTGATCGGTCTTTGTGCCGTCCTTGCGGTCCCCGGTCTCGTCGAGGACCAGGACGCCATCCTCGTGGGGCCTCGTCCTCGGATCCTCCCGGATCATCTGCAGCCGGCGAGTATTTATCTGCTGTGCCTCCCAGGCCGACTCCGAGAGGAAGAACTGCAGCTTCTGTGCCGGGGCGCCTTGAGCCCCGACGATAGGTTCCGTACCGGCCAGGGCGGTAAGGACCTTGTTGCGATCTCTGGGTAGCAGCAACCCCTGCAGGTACTCGCGGAAGCCTCGTCTCTGGGCGAGGGTGGCGAAGAGATCATCGAATCGAGCCGCGTAATCTTCGAGTGGACCCGGAGCCGGTGGGCAAGGCAGACGTTTGCTCATTGTGTTACACCTCCGCCACTATTAGAGCACGGTTAGCTCCGTTCAACAAAGTACCGTAGTGCTCCGTTCCTCAAAGGCGGTACACAAAAGCACGTCTCCGACGCCTCGGCGGTTTGGGCTCCCGCCCCCATACCCACGGTCTGGCTTTCCGATTCAGTTGCCGAGTGGCGACCCTCGTCGCCTGATCTATCTCGTAGCTGTCGGCGAAGTCCTGCCCAGCTAGCGCCTGCCGCCTGAATAGCCGCCACCATACCTCGATCAGATTCAGCCACGCCGCTCCCTTCGGGATGAACGCATGCTCTATTCTGGGATGATCCTCGAGCCACTCTCTTACCAGGGCGCTCTTGTGGGTCGTTAGATTATCGGCCACCAGGTAGATAAGGCCCTGCGGAATATCCCGCTCTATCTTCTGTAGTAGCTTCAGGTAGCCTACGGAGTTTCGCGAGCGCGAGGTGAAGGTCAGCGACTTGCCGTCCCGGACTCGCAGGGCGCCGAAGACCCAGGCTTTGTCCGGGCCCCGACTGTACTCCAGCGGCGCTTTGATGCGGTGTCCGTCCGGCGACCACCCTGGAGCTGGAGGGAAGAACCGTGGGGTAACCGGCCCTAGCTCGTCGACGCAGACTACCGTGGAGCCGGGCGGCGGGTTTGTGTAGAGCTCGACGATCTTTGACCTTTTGGGACGAACTCCGGGTCCGGGCTCTGGGCCCATGGACGCGTCCGGCGCCAGCGCACCCCCTCGCGCAGCAGGATGCGCCTTACCTGGCTGCGGCCGACCTCGATACCCATCTCCTGGGCGGCCTCGGAGAGCGCATCCAGGGTCCAGTAGGCAGCCCCCTTCTCGTCCTCGGCCCGCATCACGCCATCGGGCTCGGTGACCAGCCTACCCGGTGGATCCTTTGAGACCAAGGCGATGATCCTGGAGCGTTCGTCTTCTGTAATACGGGGCTTGCACCCAGTGCCGGGACGGTCGCCGAGCCCGTCTATCCCGTAGGCGTTGAAGCGATGTAGGCGTTTCCTTACGGTCTTCGAGTGGCATCCGAGCTCCTCCGCGATCTCGGGAGTGCGTAGACCTTGCCAACTGAGGGAGATGATGCGGGCCCTCGTGATCCAGTCTCCCGGAGCGTGGCGGCTGCCGGCTAGCTTGCCAATCTTCCGCTTTTCTTCGGTATCCTCGGGTTCGCGGGCACGGAGCAGCTTGGGCATGATCTTCTCCTCTTCAGTCAGCGGTTAGGTCATGCGCTATGTGTACCGCCTTTGAGGGTCGGAGGCTAAAAGATACCGGCCTGTCCGAGGGCTCCGAGCACGATGAACAGGCCGACCAGCGAGATGGCGAGGGCGCTGGCGGCCGGCAGGAAGCCCGGTACCCGGGCCTCGAAGGAGAACCGCTCGAATAGCCGCCGGGCGTAGATCATCGAGAGGCCGATGCCAGTCAGTACGATGGCCAGCCCCACGCTGAACGCGACGACGAGCACCATGCCGAACTCCAGCCGGCCCAGGGAGATCGCGCTCAACAGGAGGACCAG